>SLHB01000041.1 GCA_007136375.1 Candidatus Hydrogenedentota bacterium | reverse complement strand
TGACGGTCGATGTAGCCGGCCCGGCTGTTCCTATAAACCGCGGCGACGCCCTCGCTGAAATCGAGGGCCAGGTCGAATTGAGGCGGTATCACGAATTCGCCGAGGCGGTTGATGTAACCGAACTTGTCCGGCGCTGGCGGGGTGGTGGGGGACGGCAGCATGTGGGCCGCCATGCCAGCAAGCCCCAAGATCAATGTCAGGGCGGATGTAATGCCTAGCCACTTGCGGCTCATGGGCCATTGGTCTCCCTTTGCGCTCGCCGGATTGGCGTGGGGTCGCGGCGATCCCGAGATTTGCAGAACCGCTACTCCTTCATTATACCGAGAATCCGTCCGCCGCAACAGACCCGCTTCCATCGCCGGACAAGAGCGCCGCGGCGGTCCCGTCTGTCAATCGAAGTCGGTGGGCTTCGCGGGGTCCAGGAAATGGGCGAACATGAGGGCGATTTGCTCGGCCTTCACACGGGAATGGGACAAGTGGGGCAGGGCGTTCTCGGCGAAGAAGTCGACACCGCCCGTCTCGTGGTTGGTGGAGGCCTCGCCGCCCTGAAGCTCGCAGACGAAGAAGAGCTTGTACACATGGAAGGGCATCGGGGGGTGGTGGCCCTGGACCGTCCGATCATGGAGGGCGGCGAGCTTTACGGCTTTGGCGCGGAAGCCCGACTCTTCCTCAATCTCCCGTTCCACGGCCAGAGAAGGCGGCTCGCAGGGGTCGGCCCAGCCGCCGGGCAGCGTCCAACCGCCGTCGACAAGCTCCTTCACGAGGAGGATGCGCCCATCGCGGAACACCGCGCCGCGCACGTCGACCTTGGGCGTCGCATAGCCATGCTCGCCCTCCAACAGCTCCTTCACGCGCTGCATGGGCGCTTCAGCGCCCGCGGCGATCATCTCGGCGGCCACCTCCCGGATCACTTCGTAGCGCTCCCGGTCATAGCCCGAATCACTGTAGTGCAATCCGTTTTGCGCCACCGCCTGCAACTGCTTCGCCCATACAAGCCACCGGGGTTCCATAATGCCCGTGATCCTTTCGCAACGCTCCCTCTGCGTTTCCTCCTACGCAGGAACGGTACCATGAAGGCGGGCGCCCAAACCAGCGCGGCTACATAGGCGTCTCGACGCGGCCCCTGTGCCGGTCCAGATAGATCCGGAAATCGCGATCCTCTGTCCGGCCCCGGGCTTCCCAAGGGGGATAGGGGCCCGGCGCCGCGGCGAAGGGATCCTCTGGCAACTCGTACTCCGCGCCCTTGGGCCAACCGTAGTGGCGGGCCGCATCCCTGGGATCCGGCAAGGGCGCCGGATCCACGCCGTTCTCCGCCGCCTTGCGCCAGCGCGTTTGCGCGTCGATGACGGCGCGGCGAAAAGACTCAGCGGACAAAAGGGAGGGATCCTCCCTATGGCTGAACATCGTACTGTCGACCCGGATGCGCCCGCTCTCGGGGTCCTTGCGCACCTCGATGATGCGGCCCTCCTGAGGATAGTCGATGAGGGACCCCGTCTCGATTTCGAGGTAGGGGTAAGGGCCCGCGTGCCTATCCACGTGATTCCTGTGGGAGTGTCCGCAGACGTGGGCGATAACATGCGGTTGACGGGCGAGATAGGCGCGGAACTCGTCCTGGGGCACGGTCGCGCCGGGGTGAGGCAGGTTGAAATCGCGGCTGGGGTGGTGGGACGCGATGATCGCGTATTCCCCGGCTTCCTTGGCCGCTTGTAACTCGGGTTTTAGGAAGTCCTCGAACTGGCTCCGGGGCAGCACGCCATAGAACATGGGCCAACCGGGCAAGTTGACTGGGGAGACGGTGTCCAGGACGATGAGGCGCACCGGCGCGTCTTCCCGGGGCCAGGCGCTGTAGTAAGCGTGGCCATGCCTACGGTTCGCCTCGGTAAACCCGTGGCCCTTGGGCGTGGTCACCGTGTGGAAATGCTCTTCGATGAAGCCGTGGCGGCCCGTGAAATGGCGCGCGGCGTCGGGCGTGATGGCGCCGGGCCGCAAATCGCGGAGGCGCAGCCGCAGCGTCTCCGGATTCATGGGCGGTTCGCGGCGGCCCGTGATAACCGCCGGGCTCCGATCGTCCGCCGGCCAAAGGGCGTTCGGCCGGTCCTCGAAGGCGTGGAGACCAATGATCGCCGCCACCGGCGCGAAGATCGGCGCCGTCCATTGCACCGGGTCCGGGTCCCTTTGGTCCAGGTGAAAGTTGCCCACGGCCAAGCTGTCGTGGTTGCCATGGACGCTGTACCAAGGGATGTCAGGAGCGATGCCCTGGGCTTGGAAGCCGAGCTTCGGGTTGAGCTCCGGCGGCAAAGGCCGTTCCGCGCCGTCCAGCGCCCCGGAGTCGGGAACCACCCATTGGCCGTCCATGACGTCAATGAACCAGCGCACTTCGTTGAATTGGCCTAGCTCAACGGCGTCTCCCGTGTGCACGGCAAAATCGATGGGCGTCTCGCCATGGCGCCGGTTCAATACCGCCAGCGTGGCGTCGAGCACTTGAGCGGCGTAGGCCTCCTGGGGCCGCCATGATTCAGGAATGACTGGGTCGAAGCGTACCGCGCGGGCGGGGCTCTCCTCATCGCAGATCTGCGCGTCCGTGATGTGGGCGAAGCGGACCAGCAGCTCGCCTTCCGCGGCGGGCTCCTCCAGCGTGTCCGGACAGGCCGCCAAGGCCAGAGCGAGAGCCGCGCAGAAAAGCGTCCGCCCTGTGGCGGGGCCTTTCAACCGCTGTTCCTGGCTCCGGATCATGCCGCCTCCTGCTCCCCGAATTGGAGCGTGGTCCGCCGTGTTCGCTGGGAACTCCCCGGCGCGTCGCGCCTTCCGGGCGCCCCAGATCGCCCTAGACCTGCGTGGCGCAGGAAACCATAATGTGGAACACAACAGCGGCGGCCACCACGGCCGCCAAGTACGCCGCGTACCGTACCCGGGTGCTCATTCGCGCTTGTCCCCTCGCGATCCCTAGATCCCCTTGCCCAATGGCGCGCCGGACCGCCGCCTTGTCGCGCATTCCCCGCAAGAAGGCCGGCCCACTCCCTGGGGCTGGCGCCCCTGCCGCGCACCACGTTCTACCCCATTTGCCCCCCGCGTTCAAGCTTCCATGCGTGTTGGTCTCACATAAATGCGAACGATGGGTCGTTCCCGTCGAACAAGCACCCCGCGCCGGGACGAAGGCTTGGCCGTCCCGGCGCGGGGCGTTGGGGGCGCCTGGCCTATTGCATGTCAGGGGGAAGCAAGACGCTGTCGATGACGTGGATTACGCCATTGAGGGCGGGAACGTCCGTCGCTATCACAGTGGCGCCGCCGACGCGCACCGCCGTGATTTCGCCATCTTCGCGATCCACTTCCACGGGCAGTGCGCCGCCTTCGATCGTGGGAATCGCGTCAAGCTCGACGGCTTCCGCCGCCTTCACCCGGCCAGAGGCCACATGGTAGGTGAGGACCCGCGCCAGGGTCTCCTGGTTCTCCGGCTCAAGCAACGACGCCACGACACCCTCCGGCAAAGCCGCGAAGGCTTCGTCCGTGGGAGCGAACACGGTGAACGGGCCGCTTTCCTTCAAGGTTTCCATCAGCCCCGCCGCCTCGGCCGCCGCCAAGAGCGTCCCGAAGCCGCCCGCCGACGCGGCTGTTTCCGCGAGATCCTTCGGAAGAATCACCGCGTCGATCACGTGGATCACGCCGTTGCTGCACGCGATGTCCGCCGTGGTCACCGCAGCCCCGTCCACCCGCACGCCGTCGCCCGTGTCAACGGTGATGGCTTGCCCGAACACCGTCTCAATGGATTCGCTCCCCGCCACGTCCCCCGCGCTCAGGGCGCCCGGCGCCACGTGATACGTGAGGATGGCCGTCAGCGTGGGAATGTCGTCGAGAAGGGCCTCGACCGTTCCCTCGGGCAAGGCGGCGAAAGCCTCGTCCGTGGGAGCGAAGACCGTGAACGGGCCGTCGCCGCTCAACGTCTCCGCCAGACCCGCCGCCTCTACCGCCGCCACCAGCGTCTCGAACGAGCCCGCTTCCACGGCGGTCTCCACGATGGTCTTGGGCGCCTCGCCGCTGTGCGCCGCGCCATAAAACAACCCGCCAACCGCCAATACCGCCGCGCCCGCGAGGCGCATTCCGAAACCTTGGAGCTTGTTCATGTGTGTTTCCTTCTTGGTTGCCCTTGTGCCGGCCGTTATGGCTTGTCTTGTAAACGTCTAGGTATCGTCGAGTATTCCAGCCGGTGTAGAGAAATTATGTCTAAATTAAAGGCGCTAAAACAGTCTACATTTAGACACCATGGCTGGAGCCGTGCGAACCGGCGTACGCGTTTCGTGGCGCTTGCCGCTACCCCCATGGCCCCGGCCACGGTCTCCGGGGTATGGGAAACTATGCTTGCACTGGCAAAACTGTACGTTGTAGGATCGCCACAGACGGCGGCGCCGTCCGTCGCATGGTGGGCCAGTCGGGTGGAGCGAGAACACCGGGGGCAGGGAGCAGAATCATGTTGCGAATGAAGCACGCAGTTTGGGTCATCGCCGGAAGCCTTATCCTTTGCGCCGCCGCCGGGTCCGCCGTGTGGGCCAGGGCCAACGTGGACCGCCATGAGGAAACCATCCGCTTCGACGACCTCCTGATGTTTAATCCGTGCGCCGGGGAGATGATGGAGTTGGAAGGGGAGTACAGTGTCCGTTGCCAGATCGTCGCGACGCCCAATGGCGGCAAGACGGTGACGGTGCACCAACGCGTTCGGGCCCAGGGCTTCGGCGTCGACAGCGGGGAGCGGTACGTGGTCAACGACCGTTCGAGTGAAACGAAGCGGATCAACCCCAACAACGAACAGAAAGTGCTCACCTTTCGCTCGGGCGCCCGCATGATCGCGCCGGACCACGGCCCCAACGCC
>SLHB01000240.1 GCA_007136375.1 Candidatus Hydrogenedentota bacterium | reverse complement strand
CGGCCATGCGCACACGAATGAACGGCTTCACCCACGCGGAGTTGCTGGCCACGCTGGCCCTGACGGCGCTCCTGGCGGCGGTGCTCGCGCCAGCGGCGGTCCGGGCGGCCAACGCCGGCGAAGGGGCCTGCGCCAACCAGCTACGACAGTTCGGGAGCATCTTCAGGATGTACGCGAATGAGACGCGGGGACAGTTTTGGCCGCCCGCGCAGCGCGTGTTCCTGCAAGACGGCCACGCCTCCTTCGGTTTCGACGGCGCCTCCCTGTACCCGGACTACTGGCACAACCTGGGTCTCAAGGTCTGCCCGGCCGACGAGCGGGACTTTGCCGCAGAGTGGGGGGCGGAAGAAGGTCTCGAGGCCGCCCTGCTCGATATCCATCTCCACCAACGGGAGAGCGGCGTCGCGGACACCGCCGCGTGCCAAGCCGCGCTCAATGCCTTGCTCTCCCAGAGGATGTCCTACGTCTATTTCCCCTACGCCGCCGTCACGATCTCGCAGATCGTGGACGCGGCGGACTGCCGGATCATGTGGCTGGACACTCATGATCACGAGCGCGAGACCTTCGAGGCCGGCGATCTCCAGGCCTGCGCGCCGGACCTGATGGCCTTGCGGGCCATTGAGGCGGTTCACGTGTTGGAGCAGGACCTTCCCGCAGCGGAAATCCGCGAGCGGGGCGGCGGCTGGCGCGTCGACTATGCCGCCTATTGGCGCGACGACGACAGCAGCGACCTGCAGGACACGCGCCCCATCTACGCCCGTTTGCGCGACGGCATCGAGCGGTTCTTCATTACGGACATTAATAACCCGGGCGCGGGGGCGCTGGCCAAGAGCAAACTCCCCGTCATGTGGGACGGCTGGAGCGTGGAAAACGGCGGGGCGGATGAACCTGGCGCCATGGTTTTCAACCATAAGCCCGGCCATGTGCCCGGCGGGAGCAACGTGCTGTACATGGACGGGCATGTCAGCTTCGTCCGTTACCAGTCCGCTCACCCCGTCCAACGGCTCCACAGCGGCGAATACCCCGAGCGCGTGGGAACCCAGGCCCACCGGATCATGCCGGCCATCTCCGGTTACGAATGACGCGGGAGGCGCGGCGGGATTGAAAACGCCGCCCGCCGGGATGCATAGTGACGCCAGCGGAGCGGGGCCGTTGGCCCCCTCCGCAACGTCTTGGCCGCGTCGCGCGCCGGCGCCCCAGTGGAAACCAGCGGAGCCGCGGCCGCACCGAGGGGGTATTGCGCGGTGGAAAAGCTATCCCGGCGGAGTTTCTTGAAGGCGGGCGCGGCGGCCGTCGCGCCCCTTGTCCTGCCCAGCGGCGTGCTGGCGCGTCCCGGTCAACCGGGCGCCAACGACAAGATCGTCTTGGGCTTCATCGGCGTCGGCGGCTGGGGCACGGGCCTCATGCGCCAGATGAAGGAAGTCCACCCGGCCGCGGCCATATGCGACGTGGACACGGACCATTTGGCATCGGCGGCGACGTGGTTCGACGAGGACGTGGACCAATACGGCGACTACCGCCGCGTCCTCGACCGCGCCGACATTGACGCCGTTGTCATCGCCACGCCGGACCAGTGGCACGCCATTCAGGCCGTCCACGCGATGGAGGCGGGCAAGGACGTCTACGTCGAGAAGCCTCTGAGCCGCACCATCGCCGAGGGCCAGGCCGTCGTGGAAACGGCGGAGCGTTGCGGCGCCGTGCTGCAGATGGGGACTCAAGGCCGTTCCCAGCCCGATCCCACGGGACGATCCGACGTCCGCTTCCACCAGGCCTGCAACTTCATCCGCAACGGCGGCCTTGGCCAGGTGACCCGGGTGGAGTGTTGGCATCCCGGCAATCCCATCGGCCCGGACACGCCCGACGAGCCGCCGCCGAGCCATTTGGACTGGGACATGTGGCTCGGGCCCGCCCGCTGGGCGCCCTACAACTCCGCCCGCTGCCCAGGCTCCTTCCGCTTCTTCATGGAATACGGCGGCGGCGTCCTTCGCGACTTTGGCGCCCACGTCCTCAGCAACGCCCTATGGTTCCTCGACCGGGACGGCGACGGGCCCGTGCGGGTGAGCGCGACGGGCAAACGGCCGCCCTCGGGTTTGTACGACGCGCCCTTGGAGCTGGACGTGACCTGGGAATTCGAGGATCCCGATCTCACGATCACCTGGCGCCAGCACGGCGATTTCCCGAGCGACCATTGGGGCGGCGCCGCCCTCTACCATGGAACGGACCGGTCCCTCCTCGTGGCGGGATCGGCGGACGAGGCCGGCGCCGGCGTGGCTGACGAGGAAGTGCGCGAATACGAACCGCCGCCCGGCGGCGTGAACGTGTTCCGGAGTCCCGGCCATCACCAGAATTGGTTCGACTGCATCAAGAGCCGGGAGACGCCCGTCATGCCCGCCGCCAGCGCCCACCGCGTCACCAGCCTGTGCATCCTGGGCAACGCGGCCTGGCAACTGGGACGGCCCCTGGAATTCGACCCCGTGGCGCAGCGCGCCGTGGGCGACGAACAAGCCAATATGCTACTGACCCGCCCGGGCCGCGGCCCTTGGCATGTATAACACGCAACGGGGAGGAGATATCGCGATGAACCTGCACGAATTGGCGAAGTGTTTCCGGCTGGGCCTGGGCTTGGCCGCCGCCGTCGCCCTCATGGCCGCCGCGCCCGCGCTGGCGGCGGACGTGGAGACCATCATCGGCGAAGACGTGGACGGCGAAGCGCGCTTCGAAGCGGTCCACAACGCCGGCGAACTTGGCACCGAGGCCGTGGCGCCTCTCGCCGCCGAGCTGAACGCGGAGAACACCCTCATCCGGCGGGCGGCCCGCGAAGCCCTGGAAGTCATTGTGCACCACGCCGGCCGGCCCGGCGCCGAAGACGAACGCCGCGCCGTGGCGGACGCCTTGGCCGAAGTGCTCGCCGAAGACCACGACACGGCCGTCCAGCGTGAAGTGCTCTACGTCATCGGCTATTGCGCCGATCAGCGGCACGTGGACGCCATCGCCGCCTTCCTCAACGACCCGGAATTGGCGGACGCCGCGTGCTTCGCCCTCGTGCTGAACCCGTCGCGGGCGTCCGTGCGCGCCCTGGTCAACGCCTTCGCGGAGGCGGACGAAGACACCGCGCCGATCATCGTCCACGCCCTCGCCCAAAAGGCCAACGCGGCCTTGGACATTGAGTAGGGCCTTGATTTAGCCACGAAAAGACACGAAAGAGCACGAAAAACATCCCCCTTCAAGAGGGGGGACCTGTAAGAACAGGCTGCGGAGTGACGAGGGGTTGTGTGTGTGTTCGTATCACGAAGCCCGGCGTCTCCGCTAGCCGTGTAGTTCTATCTCGGGCGTATTTCGTGTTCTTTCGTGAAATTTCGTGGCTGAACATCCCCCTAAACACTCTCCCCGCTTTCAGAGGAATTGTGTCTTTTTGGAGTCGAATTCATGAGCGTTTTCGAAACGTTGCAGTGGCGCGGCCTGGTGAATCAAGTAACCCACGAGGATCTGGGGGCGCGCCTGGCCCAGGAGCGGTTCACGCTGTACTGCGGGTTTGATCCCACGGCGGACAGCCTCCACATAGGGCATCTCTTGCCCGTGCTGGTCCTGCGCCATTTCCAGCTTCACGGGCACCGGCCCATCGCTCTGGTGGGCGGGGCGACGGGCCTCATCGGCGATCCCAGCGGCAAGACGGGGGAGCGCCAACTGCTCTCCCGGGAGCAGGTGGCCGCCAACGTGGAAGGGCAGCGCCAACAGTTGGCGCGCCTCCTCGACTTCGAGGGGGCCAACGGCGCGGTCATGGCGAACAACGCGAATTGGCTCGGCCAGTGGAGCCTTCTGGATTTTCTCCGCGACATTGGCAAGCACTTCAGCGTCAACGTCATGTTGAGCCGCGACTCCGTGCAGCAGCGCCTCGGCGGCCAAGGCCAGGGGATGTCCTACACGGAATTCTCGTACAGCCTGCTTCAGTCCTGCGACTACCTTCACCTCCACGACGCCGAAGGCTGCAAGCTGCAAATCGGCGGCAGCGACCAATGGGGCAACATCGTCGCGGGCATGGACCTGGTCCGCCGGTTGCGCGAAGGCGCGGAGACCTTCGGCATGACCGTGCCCCTCGTGCTCAAGGCGGACGGCGGCAAGTTCGGGAAGACGGAGAGCGGCGCCGTGTGGCTGGACCCGCGGCGGACCTCGCCGTACAAGTTCTACCAGTTCTGGATCAACACGGCCGACGCCGACGTGGTCAAGTTCTTGAAGTACTTCACCTTCCTGGAGCAAGACGCCATCGCCGCGCTGGCGGACGCGGCGGAGACGGCGCCGGAAAAGCGGGAGGCCCAGCGCGCGCTGGCCCGCGAGGTCACGCGGCTCATCCACGGGGAAGAGGAGTTGGAGCGGGCGGAAAAGGCGTCTCAGGCCCTCTTCGGCGGCGGCCTCGGCGGGCTGGACGCCGCCACGCTCGCAGACGTGTTTAGCGAGGCGCCCTCGTCAGAGTTGCCCCGGGCGGCGTTGAACGCCAGCCGTCCGCTGGTGGAGGTGCTGGCCGATTGCGGCGTGGTCAAAAGCAAGGGCGAGGCCCGGCGCCTCATCCAAAACGGCGGCCTATACCTGAACAACGAGCGCGTGGACAGCGACAGCCTCCAACTCACGGAGGCGGCGCTCGCCCCCGGCGGCGTCGCCATCATCCGCAAAGGCAAAAAGCAATATCACCTGCTCAAGTTCACGGAGAACTGACCCGGCTGGCGCGCGGCCCCGTCATGGCACCGCAGCCGGGTCGATGGGCCACGGCAGGCGGGCGGGGTCCAAGGGCGGTATGCCGAGAAACCGGTCAATGTCGTCGTCCGCCCATACCCAATCGACGCCGTATTGGCCCCGGCGGACCTCCTCTT
>SLHB01000364.1 GCA_007136375.1 Candidatus Hydrogenedentota bacterium | reverse complement strand
AGGCACGGCCCCTTCATCAACCGTCCCCCCGCGGCGCCCGCGACGTCGCTCAACACGGGGGCGAGGACCAGCATGCACAGGATGGGCCGGTAGTTGGCGTCGTTCGCGAAGTTGCCCAAGTACCCAAGGGAAAACCCGAAGAGGAGAAACCCGAGGACGCCCAGGGCGAGGCGTTGCACATAGCCCTGAGGCCGGTCGCCCCACAGAGCGGCGATGGCCACCAGCCCCGAACCGAGAGCGGCCGTGGCGAAGAAAAGGCGGTCATAGTGGTCAAACACCGCGAAGGTGACGATCAAAATGCTCAACACCACCACGGCGGAGATAAATTTTTCGCGGAAGAGTCCCGTGACCCGGGCGAATTCGCCGTAACATGCCAGGCTGAACAATGCGACCGCCGCCATGGTCCACGCTGTCCCCAGAATCAACGGAATCGCGACGCACAAGGCCATGAGCAGCCAAGCGCGCCAACGGCTCATCGCCCGGGCGGCCGTCTCGGCGTCCAAGCGGCCCGTGCGCCGCAAGAGGAGCGCCGTCATGGGGAATCCCACCAACACAGCGGCGGCCAGCACGGCCACGAAGACGGAAACGGGATGATCTAAGGCGGTGAAGGGGTCAAAGAAGCGCGCCCTCATTCCATCCGGCATGACGTAGGCTCCCATGGGTTTTCGGCCAAGCCGGCGGGTCCCCGTGACCGTTCAACGTGGGCCAAGCGCCAGCGCGCGCCGTTATGATAACATAGTCCGGACAATATTGAGCGGATTTATTAGCAATCGCGAATAGGGGCTGTCCGGCGGAAGGGGAAAGGACCCAGCATGACCGTTCTTGTAACCGGCGCCACGGGGTTCTTGGGAGGCTACGTGGCCCGGCGGCTCGTGGCCTCCGGGCGCCGTGTCCGCGCCCTTGTCCGCGACAACAGCGCGGGCGCCGCGCTGGAACAGGCCGGCGTAGAGACGGTCCGGGGCGACATCAACGATCCCCCCAGCCTCGGCGCCGCGTGCCGGGGCGCCTCCGCCGTGATTCACGCGGCGGGCCTCATCGCCTACTCCCGGGCCGCCCGCCGGGAGATGGAGCGCGTCAACGTGGAGGGCGCGGCCAATGTCCTGGCGGCTTGCGAAAACGCCGGCGTGGAGCGCCTTCTCTACATTAGCTCCGTCGCCGCGGTGGGCGCGGGCTTCACGCCGGACGCCTTGTTGAACGAGGAGTCGCCCTACACCCTGGGCCGCTACAATCTCGGCTACTTCGAGACGAAGCGCGAAGGGGAGCGCATCGTGTTGGAGGCCGCGCGCCAAGGCCGCATCCACGGCGCCGCCGTCAACCCCGCGTCCATCTACGGAGCGGGCGACGCGCGGAAGGGCAGCCGCGGCGTCCATGTCCGCGTGGCCCGGGGCGCCTTCCGCTTCATTCCCCCAGGCGGCGTCAACGTCATCGCTATCGAAGACGCCGTCGAGGGCGTCTGCCGCGCTTTGGAAGCGGCGCGGAACGGCGAGCGTTACATCCTCGCCGGTGAAAACCTGCGCATCCGGGACCTGCACCGGCTCATCGCCGCCGAGGCCGGGGTAGCGCCGCCGAGCGTGCATCTTCCTGCTCCCATGGTCCGGTCGATGGGCCGCGCTTGCAGCCTCCTGGAACGCCTGGGCGGGAAAGGCCCCTTCGATTCCGAGGCGGCCCTCGCGAGCGCGCTCTTTCACTGGTTCGACGCCGCCAAGGCGCGCCGGGAGTTTGGGCTCGATCCCAAGCCCGCCCGGGAGGCCGTCGCCGCAAGCGTCGCGTGGATGCGCGGCAACGGCCTCCTGACATGATCGCGCCCTATTGGAGTTCGATCTTCGCGCTCCAACTGAAGTCGATGAGCAACGCCCGCTCTCCATCCTTGCACAGGATCCCTGGGAACAGGTGGGGTTCATCGGCCAAGGCTGGGGTGTTCGCGCTCACCTTCTTGATGTGCTTCATCCGTGTTCACCTCCCTTCGGTCACGCTTGCGTGTGCGGGCCGCCGCCCGGGCCTTGGCGCGCGCTCCCCGTGAAGCGCGGATGCGCCCCTTCCAGCGTCGGCGTGTTGGGCGTCGTGTTCATTCGCCAAGGCCCGGGAGACCCGCTGTGTCACCGGCTGCTTGCGTCGTGTCGCGTTGTTGGCCCAAACCGCCGCGCCGGTCCTTCATCTAAGTAATGCGAGATTTCCGGGGCGTTTCGGATCGCGGAAGGGCGGCGATTCGTCTGGAAATCCGGCGGGCGAAGAAAGATTTGCCTGATTCCTGGGCAGGATCTTATACTATGGGATACTCCACCGAAGTTTTGCTCCCGAAATAGCTCGATTTTCTGGGATTTCATAAAATCCCCCCCAAGGAAGCCATGAAACGAACGCAAGATCTCCACGTTGAATCCTTTCTTCCCCTCATACCCCCACAGGACTTGAAGGCGGAGCTGCCGATGACCCCGGCCGCGAACGAGACGGTGGTCACCGGCCGCGAAGAAGTGAAACGCATCCTCCGGAAGGAAGACCCCCGGCTCCTCGTCGTGGCGGGCCCCTGCTCCATCCACGACATGGAAGGCGCGCTGGATTACGCCCGCAGGCTCGCCGAGGCGCGGGAGGCGTTGGCCAACCGGCTCTGCATCGTGATGCGGGTGTACTTTGAAAAGCCGCGGACGACCATCGGCTGGAAAGGCCTGCTGTACGATCCCTATCTCGACGGCAGCTCCGATCTGCCCGAGGGTCTGCGCCGGGGCCGCAAACTGCTGTTGGAGATCAACGGCATGGGCCTGCCCGCCGCCACGGAGTTCCTCGGCCCCATCGTGCCCCAGTACACCGCCGACCTGTTGACCTGGGTCGCCATCGGCGCGCGCACCACGGAATCGCAAACCCACCGGGAGATGGCCAGCGGCCTCTCCATGCCCGTCGGCTACAAGAACAACACGGACGGAAGCCTCTCCGTGGCCATCGACGCCATGGAGTCGGCCCGGCATCCCCACAGTTTTCTCGGCATCGACCAGGAAGGCAAGATCTGCATCGTCCGGACAACGGGCAACCCCTGGGGCCATGTCATCCTGCGTGGCGGACGGAACCGGCCCAACTACAACGAGGAAAGCATCGCCGAGGCGAAGGACCGGCTCGCCAAGGCGGGACTCGACCCGGCCATCATGGTGGATTGCAGCCACGCCAACTCCGGCAAGAAACACGCCCAACAGGAAACCGTGTGGCGCGCGATTCTGAAGCAGCGGATTCAGAACGATCCCGCCCTCATCGGCATGATTCTGGAGAGCAACATTCACGAAGGCAGTCAGCCCATGCCGGAGAAGGGGGCTCCGCCGCGCTACGGCGTGTCCATCACCGACGAGTGCATTTCCTGGGAAACCACCGAACGGCTGCTCCATATGGCCCACGAGGAGATGGGCAAATGCCTCTGCGGCGCCCTGTGACCCCGGGCCGCGCGGACGCGCGATCATGAGCGACGGAACGGACACAAAGCGAAGGAGCCGCGCCTTATGCCAAAAAAAAAGCCCTCCTCAGGTACGCTAAAAGCCGTGTTTAGCCTCGAAGGGCCCGCCGCGAAGGTGTGGCTGGGCTGCGCCATCGCGACGGCGCTCCTCACCCTTGGCGCCGCCGTGTTTCCCGTCTACCCCGGCGATGTCGCGCTGACCCGCGTCCTGCAAGACGCCACGCCGGAAAACATCGCCTGGGCCGAACGCGTGTCCGACACGGCCCGCCAGCCCGGCCGCTACGTCCTCCTCGCCGCCGCCATGGCCATCGGATGGGCCCTCTACCACTGGCAGGCCGCCATGGCCGCCGCCGTCGCCTTCTTCACCCTCATCGGCTTCGACCTCGTGGGGAAGCCCCTCTTCGGCCGGCCCCGCCCCACGGAAGAACTCGTCACCGTGCCGGTCCAGCACAGCGGCTACTCCTTCCCCTCGACCTTCGCCATGGTCTACGTGACGACCTTCGGCTTCGCCGCCCTCCTGCTCGCCATGAGCCCCCGGGGCGGCGTCCGGGTGAGCGGCCTCGTCCTGTGCGCCGCGTGCCTCCTCGTGGGCGCCGCCGCCCGCGTCGTCCTCGGCGGTCACTGGCCCAGCGACATGCTCATCTGCTACCTCATCGGCTTCCTCTGGCTGAGCTTCCTCGTCCGTGTCAGCGATAGGCTCCAAGAACGCGGCACCGAACTCCCGCCCAGCAGGAGCCCCGCGCCCTGACGCCACCCACGCCGCGGGGATCACACGCCGTTGGCGCTCGTGGCGAAGGCGCCGGGCCAGCCGCCGTGTTCTTCGATGACCTCGTCGATCTCGGCCATCACGCGGATGGTCTCGTTCAATGCCACGACGATCTTATGGTAGTGGGCGATGTCCTCGTCCGTGAGCTTTCGGCCGGGGCGTGGGCTTTTGCCACCCTTGGCCTGGCGGTCCTTGAGCGATTTCGCACAGACCTGGTAGCCGCCGATGTGGAAGTTCCACACCGCCTCGGGCACGCCGCGAAAGCCGGCCGTCCGGGCTTTGTCGATCCACACGGTGTCGCCGGCGTACGAGACCTTCTCGACCTCGGGGTTCTCGCCACCGGTGAACGCGGTGATGGGGTGGTCAAGCGTAGGCGATTCCAGCAGGTGCAATGCCAGCAGGTCATGGCCGAGCCGGGCCAGCGCGGCGAACGGCTCCGTTGCGCTGGGTAAGGGCACACGAGGGAAATCGAGCTTGAGCATGGGGCGGTATTCGGGAGAGTGGAAGACGGCGTAGATGTACGCCAACACATCCTCCGGGCCGAACGATCCGGATTCGTCGGGATCGCCCCGCCCGTCAGACTGGAAGGTCAGGCCCGTGGCTTGCTCGATGGATTCGACGAAGCTTTGGCCGAGGTTCGGCCGCCGCCCGTTTTTGCCCTCGGGCCAAGCGTGGAACAGCAACGCGTCCTGCT
>SLHB01000218.1 GCA_007136375.1 Candidatus Hydrogenedentota bacterium | reverse complement strand
GTTCACCGGCGTGGACGCCTACCGCGAGCATTGGCGCACGTGCATGGCGTTCTGCGAGGGGCAGTTTGTTTTCGATCCCGAGGCCCTCCACGTCGCCGCCGGCGGGGGCGTAGCCTTCGCGCATTTCCTGGTGCGCTGCGGCCAAGTCACGGACACTGGAGGGGAGCAGTTGGGGTGGATGCGCTCGACGATCGGCCTGCGCAAGGTGGGCGGCGCCTGGAAGATTACCCACGAACACCACTCCGCGCCCTTCGATCCCGAGACTTCCAAGGCCCTTCTGAACCTGGAGCCGGACGCAACCTAACGCCGACGCGAGGGAGCAGAGCGATGACGCAAGTACACACAACCGAGATGACAATGACGTTGCCCTCGGACCGGGAAGTCCGCTTCACGCGGTTCTTCGCCGCGCCCCGGGCCCGCGTCTTCAAGGCCTGGACCCAGCCGGAGCATGTGGCCCAGTGGTGGGGCTGCAGCCAGTCCACCATGATCGTGTGCGACGCCGACGTCCGGCCGGGCGGCCGCTACCGGTACGTCATGAAAGGGCCGGACGGCGCGGAGCACCCCTTCCACGGGGTCTACCGGGCCGTGGCGCCGCCGGAACGGTTTGAGCACACGCAAGTCTACGACGTGGCGCCCTTTTCCGAGGACGAAGCCACGGTCACCGTCACGTTGGAGCCGGTCGACGGCGGAACCGTGGCGACGGAGACGGTGCTGCTTCCGTCCGCCGCGACGCGGGACGGCTACCTGGGCGGGGGATGCGAAGCCGCCGTGGTCGAGTCATTCAACCGCCTCGCGGCCCATCTCGACGTCATGGGGCGGGCGGAGGAAGCGAGCCCCCGTTTCGAGATCTCGCGAACCTTCGCCGCGCCCCGGGAACGGGTGTGGGACGCCTTCACCCGGGAGGACTGCTTGCGGCAGTGGTGGGCGCCGCGGGGATTCGAGAACCTTTACTCGAAGGTGGATCTCCGGCCGGAAGGAACGTTCCAGTACCGCTTGCGGGGCCCAGAGGGCTTGGAGGTGGGGGGCCTGTTCCGGTATCAGGAGGTCGCGCCGCCGGAGCGGATGCGGTACATCGTGGCCTTCGTGGACGAAGCGGGCGCCGTCACGCGCCACCCCATGATCCCGGATTGGCCCTTGGAGATAGTCTGCACGACGGCTTTGACGGAACGGGACGGTCAGACGCTCGTGTCTATCGAGTGGGTTCCCCACAATCCCACGGACGCCGAGCGCAAGGTCTTCGCGGACAACGAGGAGTCCATGCACTTGGGGTGGACGGGCACGCTGGACAATTTGGACGCCTTCTTGACGCGGGGCTAGGCCGCGCCGCCAACGCTGGAGGACCGGAATGACCCGGAAGCCCACGGTATTCGCCGACATCTGCATGAGCCTGGATGGCTACATCGCCGGCCCGGGCGCGGACAAGGACCACCCCCTGGGCGCCGGCGGAGAGCAGCTCATCTGGTATGGAGACGATGTGAACGAGGCGGAAGCGGACTTGGAGACGGCCTATGGCGGCGTGAACGCCCAGGTGCTCCAGGAAGCCGCGGAAGCGCAGGGCGCCGTTGTGATGGGCCGGAAGACCTTCGACGTGTCGGTGGACGCCTGGGGCGCCAGTCCGCCCATTCACATGCCGTGTTTTGTCTTGTCCAGCAAGCCGCAAGAGCGCATGGAGAAGGAAGGCGGCACAACCTTCACCTTCGTGACGGAGGGCCCGGAAGCCGCCGTGACCGCGGCCCTGGCCGCCGCCAACGGGAAGGGCGTGTGCGTCATGGGGGGCGCCCGGGCCCTCCGCGGGTGCCTGCGGGACGGCCTGCTGGATGAGTTGCGCCTTCACATCGCGCCGGTCCTGCTCGGCGGCGGAACGCCCCTGTTCAACGGGCCGGCCCCCATCGCGGGACGCCTTGAGGCCGTGAGCGCGCTGACAGGCCCGGACGTGACCCATCTCAAATACCGCGTGACGCCGCGCTGACGTCGCGCGGCGAGTCTGCAAACCGGGCCGCGGCCCGGAACACAAGGGAGAACCAGCAATGAACGCGCATGTACAACCCTACCTATTCTTCGAAGGCCGCGCCGAAGAAGCGATAGCCTTCTACCAGACGGCCTTGGGCGCGGAGCTGCTCTTTTCCATGCGGTTCCGCGACAACCCCGATCCCGAGGCCTGCCAGGGCATGCCCCCGGACGCCGGAGACAAGATTCAACACGCGGAGCTGCGCGTGGGCGGCACGACGATCCTCATTTCCGACGGCAATTGCCAAGGCGGGACCAGTTTCCAAGGCTTCGGCTTGTCGCTCTCGGGCCTGACCGAAGCCGACGCCGAAGCGAAGTTCAACGCCCTCGCCGAGAGAGGTCAGGTCTTCATGCCCCTGGGCGAAACCTTCTTCGCCTCCCACTTCGGAATGGTCACCGACCGGTTCGGCGTGATGTGGATGGTCATGGCGGGCGCGAAGGAGGCGCCGGAAGGGACGGACGCCCCCGGCCAGAAGACGGAAGCCGCCTCATGAAGTATTTGTGCCTGGTCTACACGAACGAGACAGAGTACGAGACGAACCCGGACAGCCCGAAGGACGTGGAGTGCTTCGACTACGCGGACAAGCTGGCCAAGAGCGGCCATCTCATCGATGGACGCCCGCTGGAGCCCGTGGCCACGGCCACGACGGTGCGGGTGCGGAACGGGAAGATGTCCGTCACCGACGGCCCTTTCGCGGAAACGAAGGAGCAGCTCGCCGGCTTCTACATGGTGGAGGCGAAAGACATGGAAGAAGCCATTCAACTGGCGGCGGGGATCCCGCCGGCGCGCGTCGGCAGCATCGAAGTGCGGCCCGTGCGCGAACTCGACACGGGCTGAGCCCCGCCGCGCGGCGAAATCTGGGAACTCCATTGGGCGGACAAGCTCCACCAGCGCTCCGCAACGGCGCTGGTGGGGCGTCCGGTTTCAGCCAACGCATCAACACGAGCATCAAACAAGGAGGCGCGCGCAATGAAGGACATTACCCCCTGTCTATGGTTTGATCATCAAGCGGAGGAGGCGGCCAACTTCTACACGTCCATCTTCAAGAACTCCCGCATTCTCAACACAAGCCGCTATGGCAAGGCGGGCCCGGGGCCGGAAGGCCAGGTCATGACGATCACCTTCGAGCTGGATGGACGGGAATTCATGGGCCTGAACGGCGGGCCCGTGTTTCAGTTCAGCGAAGCGGTTTCGTTCGTGGTCAACTGCGAAACCCAGGAAGAAGTGGACCTGTATTGGGAGAAACTGTCGGAAGGCGGCCAGAAAGTGCAGTGTGGCTGGTTGAAGGACAAGTTCGGCGTGTCCTGGCAGATCGTGCCCACCGCGCTGGCGGAGCTCGTGAGTGACCCCGATCCCGTAAAGTCGGAGCGCGTCATGGGCGCGATGCTTCAGATGACGAAGATCGACATCGAGGAGCTGCGCCGGGCCCACGCGGGCGCATAGCCCCATGGCCCCGAAAAGCATCGAGCATTTCAAGGCCGTTCATCAGGCCTTCGTTACGGGCGACGCCGCGGCCATGGAGGAGCACGCCGGCGCCAACGCCGTGTGGGTCCGGCCCGGCGCGCCCGCGACGGAAGGCAAGGCGGCGCTCCTGGACGCGCTCGCCGAAGCGGGATACAGCCGCGCCAGGGACATCGCCGTTGACCACGTGATCACCCACGGGAAAGCCGCCGCCGTCAACGGGACGGTCACATTGCCAGGAGCGAACGGAACACCCGCGCGGTGGGCCTATTGCCACATCTACGAGATGACGGGATTCACGAACGGCAAGGTCAAGCGGATCACATCCTACATGATCGCGGATCCGGCGCCACAGGCAAAGGAGACTTCATCATGAGCGCGCATGTTTACTTCGAGATCCACGCCAGCGAACCGCAACGGGCCATGGGCTTCTACGGAACCCTCTTCGAGTGGCGCTTTGAGCCCGCGCAAGGCGCGCCCGTGCCGTACTGGCGCATCGACACGGGCGGCGCCCGGGGCGGCCTTCTCCAGCGTCCCGCCGCCACGCCGCCCGCGGAATGCGGCGCGAACGCCTTCGTGTGCTCCTTCGAGACGGCCGACTTGGACGCGTCCACGGAGCGGGTCCGCAACCTCGGCGGGACCATCGCGCTGCCGAAGTTCGCCGTCCCAGGCGTCTGCTGGCACGGCTACTTCCTCGACACGGAAGGGAACACCTTCGGCCTGTTCCAACCCGACAGCGGAGCCGCGTGAGCGATGGGACGGACGGACTTGACGGCGGAAGCCTTCCAGGCGGTGCTGGAAAGCCGCCAATCCGAGGAAGAACGCGCCAAGATTCAGCGTTACTTCAAGACCGGCAACGGGGAGTACGGCAGGGGCGACGTGTTCATGGGCGTCCGCATGGGCGAGGTCTTCGCCACGGCGCGGGACTTCGCCGGCATGCCGCCGGGCGAGATCGAGAAACTCCTGGAGAGCCCCATCCACGAGGTCCGCGCCGGGGCCGTGAGCATCATGGACAAGGAAGCCCGTCGCAAGCGCACCACGGAAGAGCGGCGGCAGGCGTTCTACGACCTGTACTTGCGGCGCCATGACCGCATCAACAACTGGGACTTGGTGGATCTCGGCGCGCCCTGGGTGGTGGGCCGCTATCTTTTCGACAAACCGCGCGGCGTCCTCTATGATCTGGCCCAGTCCGAAAACGTTTGGGAACGCCGGACGGCCATCGTGAGCACGGCCTACTTCATCCGGCAAGGCGAAACAGACGACACCTTCCGCATCGCGGAGACGTTGTTGGCCGATGACCACGATCTGATTCACAAGGCCGCCGGGGGCTGGTTGCGCGAGGCGGGCAAGCAGGACCGGCCGCGGCTGCTGGCGTTTCTGGAGCGGCGCGCGCCGGAAATGCCCCGCACCATGCTGCGGTACGC
>SLHB01000208.1 GCA_007136375.1 Candidatus Hydrogenedentota bacterium | reverse complement strand
GTGGGAGAAGAAGCCGTGGAAATCGAGCGCGACGATCCCAGCCTCTGGGTCCTTCTTGGCGGCATCTACCTGCAACAAGACCGCTACGAGGACGCCGCCGCGGCTTTCCGCGAGGTCATCCGCCTCGACCCCGACAGCCCCTTGGGTTATGAGGCGCTGATCATGGCCGAAGAGAGCATGAACGATCTCGTGGCGACCCTCGAAGTCTACGACAGGCTCCTTGAAATGAATCCCCAATCCGCGAACCTCCATTTCCAGCGCGGATTGAATCTGGCGCGGATTGGCGACAGGGAAACGGCGCGGGCCGCGCTGGAACAGGCCCTTGAGCTGAACAACGCGCTGCTGCGGGCGCGCTACCTACTCGGCGTCACCTGCCTGGAATTGGGCGACTTGGACGGCGCCATTCATCATCTAGAGGCGCTGCTCCGGCAATCGCCGGACTATCAGGGCGCGCGGGAACACTTGGCGGCGGCCCTGGCGCGCTCGGACCGCCTCGCCCGCGCCATCCGCATGATCGAGATTCTCTTCGCCCGGGGCGAAGCGGAGAACCGCCATCACGTCCAAGCGATGTACCTCCACATCCTCGCGGACCGGCTGCGGGCCGCCGAGGAATACATGCCGCCTCAGGGGGCGCCCATCCTGAGCCAAATCCTCCGCATCCACATCCGCCGGGAACTGGGCGAGTCCTACACGCGCTTGGTGGAATCCCTTGACCAGGTTACCGGCGACCTCGACGAGGAGGTCCGGAACTACCTTAACGATCTCATGTATCTATACGGCGAGACGGAGACCGCGGAGTTCTTCGCGGAATTTCTCGCGGCATTGCGGCAGGAAGGCCGCCAGTCCCGCATCGCGGACACGTTGCTCGGCCGGGCGCTCATGAGCCTAAGCCGGCGCGAAGAGGCCCGCGACGTGCTCCTAGAAACGCTGCAACGGCACGGCGGCGACCGCTGGGTTCACTACTATCTCGCGCGGATCTACTTGCGCAAGGAAGACAGCGAAAACACGGAGCGTCACATCCGGGCCGCCTTGGAATTGGACCCCGACAATCCGGAGTTCATGAACTTTCTTGGCTATTTCTACGCCGAAGAAGACCGGAATCTGGAAGAAGCGAAGGAACTCCTCCTCCGGGCGTTGGAAAAAGATCCGGACAACGCCTACTACTTGGACAGCCTTGGCTGGATCTACTATCGCATGGGCGACGCGGACCGGGCCATCGAGCACATCCGCAACGCTATCTATCACATGAGCAACGACGACGCCGTGTTGCGGGATCACCTGGGAGACGCGTACCTGCTGCAAGGCGATGTGGAACGGGCCATCGCCGAATGGGAGCGGGCGCACCGCCTCGACCCAGATCTTAACGGCGTGCGTGACAAGATCCGCGAACACAGGGAGTTACTCAGCGAGTGAACGCGTCCGCCCTTCCAGCCCCTTCGCGCCCACGGGGAGCCAGCCGCTAATGCGCTTGCAGGAGCTTGTGGAGCGGTATGGCGTGCGGTTCAAGCGGCAACTGGGCCAGAACCTTCTCCTCGATGGCAACATCAACCGCATTATGGTGGACGCCGCCGTCCTGACCCCGGACGACGCCGTCATCGAGGTGGGCGCTGGCTTGGGCGCGCTCACGCGGCAGATCGCCGAAGCGGCCGGCCGGGTCCTCGCCATCGAGATTGACCCCGCCTTTATGCCGTGCCTGGAGGACCAGTTCGGCGAAAGCCCAAACATACGCCTGTTCCGGGGCGACGCGCTCAATCATGATCCCGCAAAGCTCGCGGCGGAGTATCTGCCGGGCGCGGCCCGGTACAAGATGGTCTCCAACCTGCCCTACTACGTCACGACACCGATGTTGTTCCATTTTTGGGAATCCGCGCTGCCCGTTGAGCGCATGGTCGTGATGGTGCAAGAGGAGGTGGCGGCCCGGCTCAACGCCCCGCCCAACGGCCGTAACTATGGCGTGCTGTCCCTGGCGGCGGCGTACTTCTGCGAAACGGATATCGTCCATCACGTCCCGCGGACGTGCTTCCGGCCGGCGCCAAAGGTGGACAGTTGCATCGTGCGCATGCGCATGCGGAAAGAACCGCTGTTTCCCGGGACGCCCAAGCCTCTGCTCATGCGCGTGGTCCGCGCGGCCTTCGCGAAACGCCGCAAGACCCTGCGCAACGCCTTGGTCAAGTCGCCCTCCTTGGGGATGCCTAAGGACGCGGTGCTGGCGGCGTTCGAGAGCACGGGCGTCAGCCCGGAACGCCGCGCACAGACCTTGGACCTCGGGGAATTCGCCGCGCTCGCCAGCGCCATCGACGAGCACGCCCGCGGATTCCAACACTCCTGACTCACCGCGCCGGGCGCGCCCCGGCGAAAGCGCAAAGGCAGGCGCGCAAGTGGAACCAGCGCCCGCCGCCGGTGTAGGCTAGCCCATCGCCAGGGGAAGGGCATGAGGAGGATTTCATGGAACACGAATCCAAGGGTGTGGAAGACGCCAGCCGCTACGCGCTGCCAACCTACGCCGAGCAGATCCTGGAGAACATTCCCAGCGGCGTCATGGCGTTGGATCGGGATGGCCGCATTATCGTGGCCAATACGGCGGCGTGCCGCTTTCTCCAAGGCGACGCCAGCCAGTTCGCGCCAGGCATCGACTTGGAAGACTTGCCCATCGCCGGTCCGTTCATGGACGTCCTGCGCGAGGTCATGGACAACCGCCAGCCCGTTTCCCGCCGCGAAGTCATTTTGACATGGCCCGGTGAGCAACGGAAGAAGGAAATCGGCCTGTCCGCCTCGCTCCTTGCCGGACCCGAGGACTTCAACGGCGTCATCTTTCTGTTCACCGACATGACCGAACGGCGCAACATGGAACGCGCCAACGAGATCAACACCCAGTTGGCCTCCCTCGGCGAGCTGACCGCCGGCGTGGTTCACGAACTGCGCAACCCCGTCATGGTCATCAGCGGCATGGCCGAATGGCTCTTGCGCAAGGCGCCGAACGAAGAGCTGCGCGACACCGCGAACACCATCTTCCAGGAAGCGGCCCATCTCGAAAAAACCATCTCCCAGTTCCTGGGTTTCGCCCGCCCCTTCGAACTAGAGGTCGCCACCTGCCACGCGCGGACCATTCTGGAACGGGCCGAACGCCTTTGCCAACACCGGGCGGCCAGCAAGACGGTGTCCCTTGAAACAGCCGTGGACACGGATCTGCCCGAAATGGAAGCGGATCCTGGCCGCGCCGCCCAAGCCCTCGCCAATATCATCAATAACGCCATCGACGCCGTGGACGAAGGCGCCGGACGCGTGACGGTCACCGTTACTCGCGCCGACGGCGATATCCTGTTCGAGGTGCTGGACAACGGGCCGGGCGTCGGCGCCCAGGAAGGCGAGAACCTGTTCAAGCCCTTCTTCAGCCGCAAGGCCGGCGGCACAGGGCTGGGCCTCGCCATCGTCCACCGCATCATCACCGCCCACGGGGGCACGGTGACCCACGAGAATCCCCCCGGCGGCGGGGCGCGCTTCCTCATCCGCCTGCCCATCCAGAAAGGCGCTCTGTGGTAGCCAGGTTCCCGCACAGGTGACCTGCGCCTCCCTAGCGCTTGGATCCGGCGGCGCAGGCCGTTTACCATGGGCGCCTCATTCGTCGGCGCGAAACAACCGCAACACAAAAGGAGGCGTGATCATGCACAACCACAGGACGACGGCGTTCACATCATTGTTCCTGCTGCTCCTGCTTCCGGGCTTCACGGCCGACGCCTTGGTCAACATGCGGGACTTCGGCATACAAGGAGACGGGGAAACGGACGAAACCGCCGCTATCCAACGGGCCGTGGATAACGCGGAGGCGGGAATGCTCGTCTTCCCGCGGGGCGACTACCGCATTACGGACACCATCGAGATCCATCTGACCGAACGGGGCCGTACAGGCGTCACCGGCGCAGACGGATCCGCCCGCATCATCATGGACGGGCCCGGACCAGCCTTCCGCTTCGTTGGAACCCACGACGGGACCGCGAACCCGGGCTCCGTGTCTGGCGAGACCTGGGACCTGGAGCGGACGCCGCGGCTCAGCAACATCGAAATCGTCGGCGCTCACCCCGAGGCGGACGGCGTCGCCTTTGTCCGGACCATGCAGTCCATTGTGGAGGGCGTGTTGATCCGGGACGTCCGCCACGGCGTGCACTACATAGAGCGGAACCGCAACACGATCCTGGAGCGATCCCACATTTACAATTGCAGCGGCGTGGGCGTCTTTTTCGACAACGTGAATCTCCACCAAGCCAACGTAACGGGCAATCACATCAGCTATTGCGACGGCGGCGGCATCCGCGTCGAGGGCGGCGAGATCCGGAACCTCCAGATCACGGGCAACGACATCGAATACAACTACGACGAAGACGCGGACGCCTCCGCCGACGTGTGGATCGACGCGCAAGACGGCAGCGTCCGCGAGGGGACAATCGCCAGCAACACCATCCAGGCGCGCCGCAGCCCCGGCGGCGCCAACATTCGCTTCGAAGCGCCGGACCACGACGGTCAGAGCCCCGTCGGCATGTGGGCCATCACGGGGAACCTCATCGGGAGCCAAGAGACGAACATCCACCTCAAGAACGCGTCGGGCGTGTCCGTCGCGGGGAACCACATCTACACGGCGGGAACCCGCACCATCCACATCGATGGCTCCCGGAGCGTCACCATATCGGGCAATTCCATGGACCAGGAGCACAACCTCAACGACGATCTGCCCAACGGCGTGCTCGTTGAGGACTCCACGGGCGTCATCCTCCAAGGGAATGTCCTGACCGACGCCTTCGCCGGCTCGGAAGAAGCTGGCGGGGCCGTGGAGATCCGTACCAGCGCCGGAACGCTCGTTTCCGGGAACCAGCTTCTGGGAGCGGGCCATCGCGGCGTTTGG
>SLHB01000253.1 GCA_007136375.1 Candidatus Hydrogenedentota bacterium | reverse complement strand
TCCGTGGGGGCGCACACGCCCATCAGAACGTATATGTCAGCGGGCCGTGGACGCGAAAGCCTACCCGGCCCGCTGACCCCCATTTAACACCGCAAGACAAGTGCGACGCGGACGCGCGCCGCGTTTTCCAGGGAGGGACTGGGCCCGTGGGCATGGATTACCGGCCGATGGAGATTGACGGCGGAATGTTTGGCGATAGCGCGCCGCGGCGCCGGAAGCGGCGCAAACGGTGGCCGGCCATCGGGTTCATCGTGGCCATTGCCTGCTCGGCAACCGTGGCGTTCTCGTTCGGGTTTGGCAATCGGGACGAGCGGGGCGTGCGGGAAATGGCGTCGGCGCTGCTCCATGGCGTGACGTACAACAATTTGGACCAAGCCGCCGCGATCTTCCTGGAAGGCGAGGAAGGCGCGCCGCTCATGGAAGCCGAACTGACCCGGGTGGGCGCGGCGCAGCCCGCGCTGTTCACGGGTCCGGCCAGCCTGGAGCAAGCCCGGGCCCTCCGGCGGGATCTTCTGAACTCCATGCGCATGGAGTTGACGGCGGAAGGCGTAAACTGGGCCCAAGTCGAGCCGTTGGCGTTTGGCGGGGCCCTGGCCGAAGTACGGCATCCGGATTTGCTCCGCCGTCCGGCGACGGGGGTCACCGGAAACGTGTACTTCCGCTCTCAAGACAAGTACTTCGCCATAGAATTGTCGGCCAAGCGCTGCCACAGGAACACCTTTGTCATTACCGACATTTGGAAATGGCGCCTCATCGAGCTAGGACCCGAGGGCGTTCAAGCGCACGCGTTGCGGAAATACTTGGCGTTCAAGGAAGAGACGGGGCTTTCGGCGGATGACCCGGCCGAGGTAAACCAGCCGCGCTTTGTCTTCGTCGAACTGTCCTGACGCCCTAGGCCGCGCCGTCAGCGCCATCCCCGCGCTTCCCGCCCGCCGGGGCTGGAGGGGCGGGCGCCGTCCCAGCCAATCCCCTCGCGGGCCGGGGAACACACCGTTCCCAACGCTATTGGAGTGAACCACCGCTTCCCATGATCATCGTAATGGCCTCCCGCGAACGGGAATACATCGACAACGTCATCGAAAAGATCGAGGCGCTGGGCTACAAAGCCCACCTCATCGAAGGGGTGGAGCGCACCGTCGTGGCGGCCACCGGCGACGAGCGGGGCAAGATGCGCCTGCAAGCCCTGGAGTCCCTGCCCGGCGTCGAGCAAGTGGTGCCCATCCTGAAGCCGTTCAAGCTCGCGGGACGGGAAGCCCAGGTTTTCGACACCTCCTTCCACACCGGTAGCGCGCAGATCGGCGGGAGCCGTTTGTGCGTCATCGCCGGTCCCTGCAGCGTGGAGTCCCGGGAGCAGATCATGGAGTCGGCGGAGGTGGTGAAGGCCGCGGGCGCGCACATGCTCCGGGGCGGCGCCTACAAGCCGCGGACCTCCCCTTACAGCTTTCAGGGTCTTGAGGAAGAGGGGTTGCAGTTGCTGCGGGAGGCTTCCGACGCGGTGGGCGCGCCCTTCGTAACGGAAGTCATGACACCGGAGCAGGCCCCCTTGGTGGCGCGCTACGCCGACATGCTCCAGATCGGCGCGCGCAACATGCAGAACTTTGGCCTTCTGAAGGCGGTGGGCCGTTGCGATAGGCCCGTCTTCCTGAAACGGGGCATGATGTCCACCATCAACGAGTTGCTCATGTCCGCCGAATACATCTTGGCGGAGGGCAACAAGAATGTGATACTGTGTGAACGGGGCATCCGCACCTTTGAGACGGAGACCCGGAATACGCTGGACATGAGCGCCGTGCCCCTGCTCAAGAAGCTCACGCACTTGCCCGTGTTCGTGGACCCGAGCCACGCCACGGGCCATTGGGATCTGGTCGCGCCTCTTGCGAAAGCGGCGGTGGCCTGCGGCGCGGACGGCCTCATGATCGAGATGCACCCCAAGCCCGCGGAAGCCTTCTCCGACGGCGCGCAGTCGCTGAAGCCGTCCCGGTTTCATCAATTGATGCGCGAGCTGGAGCCGTTCCTGGAAGCCGTCGGAAAGACGCTCTAAGAAACCATGACAGAACCCGGTCACGACAACTCCAACGGTGCGGCCAAGCCGGAGGCGCCCACCGCCGGCCGGGAAGAGTCGCGTCAGATCCTGCACGCCCTCCTCTTCGTGAGCGATCGCCCCATAAGCGCGGGCCGGCTCGCGGAAGCGCTGGGCGGCGTGGAAGCGGACGTGGCCGTGAACCTGTTGACGGAACTGCGGGACGAGATTGCACAACAGGATCTCCCCTATGAACTCCGGGAGATCGCGGGCGGCTATCAACTCACCACCAAGCCGGAGTTCGCCGCGCCCATCCGCAACCTATTCCAGACCAAGCAAAGCGCCCGCCTCTCCAAGGCCGTCCTAGAGACCCTCGCCATTATCGCCTACAAGCAGCCCGTGACGCGGGCGGACGTAGAAGCCGTTCGCGGCGTCAGCGTATCCCACGCCTTCGAGATCCTGCAAGACAAACGGCTTATCAAGGTGGCGGGCGTGGCCGAGGCGCCGGGCCGCCCGAAGATCTACCGGACGACCGACGAGTTTCTCATGCATTTCGGCATCAATAGCCTGAAAGAGCTCCCCACGCTGGAAGAAATCCAGGAGATGGGGTGACGCTTCCCATGCGGCTCCAGAAGTTTCTCGCCGAATGCGGCGTTGCTTCGCGCCGAAAGGCGGAAACACTGATCGCGGATGGGCGGGTCCAGGTTAACGGCGCGGCCGCAACCCTGGGAGGCAGCGTGGACCCCGGCCGGGACCGCGTCACCGTCGATGGCCGCGAAATCGCCCATGGCGAGCCCCGCGTTTACGTTATCCTCAATAAGCCCCCCGGCGTCATCACCAGCGTTACGGACACCCACGGCCGCCGGACCGTCATGGATTGCGTGAAGGGGCTCGACGCGCGGGTCTTCCCCGTGGGCCGGCTGGACCGCGACGTGGAAGGCGCGCTGTTGCTCACCAACGACGGCGATCTCGCCTACCGCCTCACCCACCCCAAGTACGCCATCGACAAGGTCTATCTTGTCCATGTCCGCGGCGCCGTAACGGAGAACGCCTTGGCGGCCCTGCGGGAGGGCGTGGAGCTTGACGACGGCTTCGCCAAGCCCGTGGAGGCGGAACTCTTGCGCCAAGACAAGCACGGGAGCCTGCTCAAACTCGTCCTCCGCGAGGGCCGCAAGCGCGAGGTCAAGCGCCTCTGCGACCACGTGGGCCACAAGGTGCGCAAGCTCCGCCGGCTTTCCGTAGGCAATGTCCACTGCAAGGGCTTGAGTTCTGGCGAGTGGCGCCGCCTCAACGAACGGGAGCTCTCGGCGCTGCGGGCCTTGGCCGGCCTCGACCCGTAGCGCCCAGGAATGATGGTGCGATGAATCTGAAGGTGACGGTCCGCTACGACGGCGCGGACTTCGCGGGATGGCAAACGCAACCCGGCAGGCGCACGGTCCAAGGGGAGCTGGAGGCCGCCCTAGCGCGCATCGCGCAACGCCCCGTGCGCATCCACGGCGCCGGGCGGACGGACGCGGGCGCCCACGCCCTCGGGCAAGTGTTCTCCTGCGATTGGCCCGCCCGGGGCGATCTGTCCCGGCTGCGGCGCTCCCTGTGCCGCATGACCGGACCCGGCTTGCGCGTCGAGGCCGTGGAGCCGGCGCCGCCAGCGTTTCACGCGCGGAAGTCGGCCAAGAGCAAGCGCTACGCTTACGCCCTCGCGCTGGCGTCGGAGCCCGACCCCTTTTCCGCGCGCCATGCCTGGACCGTGACCCCGCGCCTCGACCTGGACCGCCTTGCGGCATTGCTCACCCGGATGGAGGGCCGCCACGACTTCGCGGGCTTCCAAGCCAGCGGCGCGGCCACGGAGACCAGCGTCCGCACCCTCTACAGCGTCGAGCTGATGCGCGGCGGCGTGGTCGCGCCTCTGGACAGTCCCGATCTCTGGCGCATCGTGTTCCACGGCGATGGTTTTCTATACAAGATGGTCCGCAACTTGGTTGGCGCCGCCGTCGACATCGCCCGGGGCCACTTGCCGCCGGAAACGCTGGACGCGCGCTTGGCCGCTCCCGCGCCCTACCATGGCCACACCGCACCCGCCCACGGGCTTACCCTGTTGGAAGTCCGCTATTGACGCGGCGGGCCGCCGGTTGGACGGAACGCCCTCAGCCGCTCGCCACCTGGACGACAATCCCGTCGGGATCCGGGAAGTAGACCCGGTTGCCCCTCCGCTCGCCATCGAGGCCGGCTTCTTGGATCCGGGCCATGGCGTCGTCGGCGTTGTAGTTGTTGATGGCGAAGGAATAGTGGTCGAGGCCCGGCGTCTCGCCGCGGCGGAACAGAGCCACGAAGTCGTCGCCGCAGTTCAGAAACGAGCTCGACTCCGAATCCCGGGCCGTGATTTCCAGGCCCAGATGTTGCGCGTACCAATCCCGGGAGCGTGGGACGTCGCTGACCCGGAGGGCAATGTGGTCGATGCGCTGGGCCTGGAACGTCGGCTCTTCCACTGTGGCCGCCTCGGCGCGCCCGCTTCTCCCGCCGAGGGCCGCCGCGGCCGCCACGGCGCTCACATGCGCCACCAACTGGCGGCGCGTCATCTTCCCTTCCTCGAACAGGCTGACCATGCGATCGATCTCGCGTTCCATAAGACGCCTCCTTCTTGTTGCTGCGTTTGAACTCCGCGTTACGAAGAATCCTATTTATTCTGATCGATTTCACGGAGATTCTTCAACGTTTCAAGCGCAGGCTGACATTTCGCCCGTACGCGGCGCTCAGAACTGGCGGGGGATCCGGCGGCGCGTGATAGAATCGGCCTCGCCGTGGCGGAAAACCCCGGACGGCACGAAGCCAAGAACGGAACACAGGGCGCACGCGCGCCGAACGACGAGAAGGGAACATTCTTGATG
>SLHB01000378.1 GCA_007136375.1 Candidatus Hydrogenedentota bacterium | reverse complement strand
CGCCCGCCGCGATCCCCATGGCGACAGCGACGACGGCTTCTCCCTCACCTACGAATTCGAGAACGGCCTCGTACTCAATCATCGCGGGGAACATATACGAAACAGTCATGGATTCAACTGCAACGTCACCGTTTACGGACGGGAGGCCTATATGGTGACTGGATACACCGGTGAAACAGCGATACACGGCCAAGAATCCGCCCGATACGAGGGCGGCGCTGCCGGCGATCTCTATCATGACGGCGCCGAACGCAACATCGCGGCCTTCCACCAGGCCGTCCTCGAAGGCGACACGTCCAACCCCACCCTCGCGCCGAGCATCGCCAGCAACTATGCGGCGATCCTCGGCCGGGACGCGATCATCAAGGGCGAGCCCCTGACATGGGACGCCATGCTCGCCGAGGAAAAAGCGCTTGATGTCAATTTATCCGAAATGCGCGAATAACAGAATAAAAGCGCATCCCGTTATTGTTTGATTTGCGCATTATATTTCCCGCGTACGAGAAACTAGGTTGCAAATGTAGAGGTATTCTGTTAACCTCGATCCGGCGCGATTGTAAAGGGCTACGAAACCTGGGCGTGGGTCCCGCGCGGGACTCTCATGAGGGAGCGGCGTGGCCGCGCCGCAAGCGGACCGCATCATCCTTGGACACAGCGCCTCCGGGCGCGTGGAAGCGCCGCATGGCCCGGCGGAAAACGGGGCGAGTGGTGGAATTGGCATACACGGCGGACTTAAAATCCGCTGCCCGTTTGGGATTGGGGGTTCAAGTCCCCCCTCGCCCACCACATCCCCCGGCGGACCGCCGCGCCTTCCAAGGGCGGCTGGGTTAAGCGGCGGCCAGAGCATGGGGCACTATGGCGCATATACTTATCGTTGAAGACAACCAACGCACCGCGGAGTTCGTGGGCCAGCACCTGAAGGGCAACGGACACCAGTGCAGCTACGAGCGCACCGGCGACCGCGTTCTCGACGCCCTGCGCGCCGGCGGCCACGACATGCTCATGCTGGACATCATGCTTCCGGGGATCTCCGGATTCGAGGTATGCCGCCGCATCCGGAAAGATCCGGAGCTCTACACGCTGCCCGTCCTGGTGCTCTCCGCCATGGCCAGCGAGGAGGAAGTCGCCCACGGCCTGGCCCAAGGCGCTGACGACTTCGTGGCCAAACCCTTCGATCCCCACAACCTGGTCCAGCGCGTCGAAGGCCTGTTGCGCGCCCGGTCAAACACCAACACAACCGACCCCCTGACCTCCTTGCCCAGCGGCGACTACACCAAGCGGGAATTGCAAAAACGGATCTCCGCGCAAGAACACTTCGCCGTAGCCTACGTGGACCTGCCCGCCCTGCGGGAATTCGCCTACCGCTGCGGGCCCAAGGCCCGCACGGAAGCCATCCAACGCCTCGGCCAAGCGCTGAAGGACGTGTCAGGCGAGATGACGATGCCCGGCTTCTTCGCGGGGCACATGGGCGGCGGGCATTTCGTCTGCCTGCTCCCTCCAGACAAGGCGCAAGCCTTCTGCCAACAGACCCACGAACACTGGCGAAAGAACCTGGAAGAGCTGTACAACGCCATCGGCCAGCAGGCCTCGTACCACGAAGCAACACAGGAGAAGCGGACCAGCAACGCGCCGCCCCTTCTCGAGACCCTTTTTTGCATCACCTTCCGGGAAAGCCGCGCCTTCGTCACGCCGCAACACATGTTCGAAGTGCTCAGCCAATTGCGCTCCAAGGCCCAGACCTCCGGCGAAACCAGCGGCGTCCTCCTCGACCGGCGCACCGAAGCGCAGGCGCGGCAAGCCCGCCAGCAACCGCCCGGACAACCCCAGCAAAACTCCTAGACCCGGCCCCGAAAACGGGCGCCCCAGACGCGGGATGAGGCGCCCCGTTGAGCCGTTTACATCCCCCGGCCCTTTGGGCCGCCCCCTTCAAAGGGGGAATTTGCAAGTCGTCAACGGCTATGCGAACCTCGCGACTACTCATCAGCTTGGCTAATTAAACGCGCCGCCAACCGACTTATGAAGTCCCCCTTGTGAAGGGGGATTTAGGGGGATGTGGTCTCCCCATCTTCAGCCTTACCCGGCGATCGGGCGGGCGTCAAAGGGTTGACAACGGGGCGGCCAATTTGGTACGTTCTCGGCAGCGGTGCCGAGGTAGCTCAGGTGGTAGAGCAGCGGACTGAAAATCCGCGTGTCGGCAGTTCGAATCTGCCCCTTGGCACCATTTTTCGTGCGCTGGAGTAGCTCAGTTGGTAGAGCACATCACTCGTAATGATGGGGTCAGGGGTTCGAATCCCCTCTCCAGCTCCACGTCCTAATCCCCCGCCCACAGCACGCGCCGCCCCTGCCCGTATCTCCCCCCAGACCGGCATGCCCCAGGCCCGGGCGCGGCTCACTCTCCGGGTTCCGCAACGGTTAGCGTGGCGGCGCGGACCGCGAAATGGTCGCGGCCGGCGAACACGAGGTGGAAGGACTGGCCGTCTTCGCTGATCCACTTGGGGGGAATCCGGGCCGATTCGCCCCACCCCTCCTGAAAGTGCATGTCGGCCAGCGTCTCGTCGCCCCAGGTCTCGGTGTAGTAGACCGTGGTCCACGGCCCCCAGGGCGCGGGCGCGTCGTAGATGCTGAACTGGTCTCGCCCGCCGGCCCGTGCGCGGCTGCGCATCGTCATGAAATAGCGGCCGAGGCCCGGGTTGTACGAGACGTCGAGGCGGTTGGCGCATCCCGGGAGGGCCGCCACGGGGCGGCGTTCGGAGATGTCTCGGCTCCAGACGGGCGCGCCCTCCTCGTTGAAGCCCGCGAAGAACTCATAGGCGCCGCGATCGGCGATACCGTCTTTCGGCGCGCGGCCCAGGATCACGTCGTCCGTCTCTTCGTAGGCGCTTGGCGTATCGGGGGAGAGGAAGTAGACGTAGGCGTCCCGTGCGCCTTCGTAATTGGGGCCATAGTCCACGAAGGCGCAGAAGCCCAACTCGGGGATGGTCCAGTCCGCCCATGTCCAGGTCTCCAGGTAGTCATCGGACCATGCGAGGGTGGTTTCGTTGCCGGCGCCGTCCGCGTTCCGCACGAACATGTAGAACACGCCGTCCACCTGGATCAGGCCGCTGGCCTTCTTGCCGCTCCGGCCGTCGCCCAGCCGCTCTCCCGTCTCGGAGCGGATGTTGACGGCGGTGATATCGGGCGGATCCCCGCTGACTCTGGCGAAGCCGAGGCTGAGCTTGATGTCGATGTGCGGTTCGAAGCCCCAACCGTCGCCGTAGGCGGTGTACAGATGGCCGTCGTCGGCCCAGGCGAGGGGCCAGTTGTCACTGTCGTCCGCCATGTAGATGATGCTGTCCTTGGGCGCCCATTCGACGCCGGTTATGACAGGACTGGGCGGCAGCGGCCCGGCCTCGCTGGCAAGGCCCGGCGCGGCGGCCAGCAGCAGGGCGATTGCGCTGGCCATTGCCAGCGGCGCCGGGAGAATCGTGGAGCCGCCAATGGGCGTCTTCATGCCGCGTATCCTCCTCCTGGGCGCGGGCGGGCGCCCACAGCCGTTCTGCGTCTCAGGGCTCTGGGGGACTCCATCCCGCCGCTTCGGCGATGGGCGTAAAGAAGGGCGCGAGAACATCGTAGTGATCGCCGCCCGCTTCGCGCGGCCATGATCCGCCCGCCCGCGCCACAACGATGTCCAAGGACGGAATCACCAGAATGAGGCTTTCGTGCAATCCCCATGACCAGTAGGCGTCGCGGGGAACACCGGCCAACGCGCCGTCGCTGTTGTTCCACCAGAGCAGGCCATAGTGTTCTGCGGCCGCGCCGTAGTCCTCGGGCTCATGCACGGGCAGGCCGCGCAGATCGGGCTGGGCCACGGCGGCCTGCACAAAGGTTTCCGGAAGTATGACGTTGCCGTCCCACTGTCCGCCGCGCAGGTAGAGCAACCCAATGCGCGCCATGGCCTTGACGTTGGCGTGAACGCCGGACCCAAACTCGCGCCGGAGCAGGCCGTCGATCTCATGGGGACGGTAGGCGTTGTTGCGCCAGCGCAGATCGTCGCGGGTGATCCCAAGGGGCGTGAAGACGCGCTCGAAGAGGAGTTCCTCCACGTCGCGCTCGTACACGAGCGTGAGGCACTCCGCCAACCAATTGGGCCCGCCGTCGCTGTACCGCCACTCCGTTCCCGGCGCGGACACGATCGGCTCGTAGCCGCCCGGCTTTTCGAAGCCGGCGGTATGCGTCGCGAGATGCCACAGGGTGATTTCGCTCAGCCATCCGGTTTCGGCGTTGTCCTCCGGCGGAACGCCAAACGCAGGATGATGCTCCGAAGCCGGGTCATCGAGAGAAACCGCGCCGTCCCCAATCGCAACGCCGAGGGCCGTCACGCCGATGGACTTGGTGGTGGACTTCAGGTCATACCGTTGCTCGAGATCGCCCCAATGCATGACCGCTTCGCCATGGCGCGTGATGAGGCCCGAGCCGTTTCCGGTCAGGGCGTACTCCCGCGCCTCCGCGAGCTTGGCTTCATCCAGCCCGGCTTCGGAGGGCTCTACGTACGCCCATTCCGCGCCAGGAAACGCCTCGCCATACGCGGAAACCGTCATTACGGCCAACAGAACCGCCGCGCTTCGCCAATCCATCGTTCTCGCCCTCCCCCGTTGCGTGTCTCCCACGAACCCGGCCTCCGTGGAACGGGCCGGAACGGATGGTCAATATACCGTAGCAGCCGATTCCGCTCCAGATCCTGTCGGAAGATGGGGCGGCGGCTCAGGTTCTCGGTAGCGTGGCCAAGGCCGCTTTTCCGCAGCATCCTCTTGTTCGGCGCAGTAGCCTTGAAGCAAGATCAATCGCTTGTTCTGCCAGGCAGAATGTCATTGGAAAAGAATCGAAGAGTCTTTCTTCCGAAGAAGTTCCAAAACAAGAGCCCAATGGTT
>SLHB01000438.1 GCA_007136375.1 Candidatus Hydrogenedentota bacterium | reverse complement strand
TGCGTGTCACTCGTCCCTTCGCGTTAATCACGCCCAGCATGCTAGCGTGGAGACAATGCGGGCCGGTAAGCCGTTGAACAACGTTATATCGCCGGAAATCGCCCGTGTGGGGGCGGCGCCGTGGCGCGCGTGGCGTAGCGTATCTTGCGATAGGATTCCCGTCCCGCCCGGGACGGCGCGGCTTGGGTTTCCCGATAAGATCAGGCTATTTTAGGCAAATCCCGTGTGGGTATCAAGCGCCGGATGCGCGTCACGCGAAACGGCCTTGGCCGCGGCCGCTTCCACGCCCGTTCCAGGGGGCGCACAACTAAGATACACTATGTCCTTATTGGCGTTCCACCTCCTTTTGCCGTAGAATCGAAAGGGAATGCGCCCCCATGCTGCAACGGGGGCGCGGATCGGCCGATAACCAGACTGTAGAACGGCGTTTCACATCGACACACTCGATCCCGCCGTCCCCCGCCGGGGCGCGCGCCAAACCAGGGAAAGGCTTGAATGAGCGATACTTCGCTGGAAACATCCGAAAGCGCCTCCGTCTCCAGGGAGAGTTGCTGGGACCGCCGCCTGGCCAAGGAGGCGGAGATCGAAGCCATCGCCGAGGGCGGCTTTCACGACTACGACCAATGGGGGCTCAGCCTCTTCTTGAAGTGGACGGCCCTGGCCGGGTTGCAGGCCACGGGGCTCTACGCCCGGGGCGTCGCCAATACACGGGATTGGACGCTCCGGAAGCGCGCGCTGACCTTCGCCGCGTTGCCCAAGGCCTTTGACGGTTACCGCATCCTCCATCTATCCGACTTGCACTTCGACGGGTTCCCTGGTTTCGCGGAGGCCCTGGCGCGCTTTCTCGACCCCATCGAGGCGGACCTCTGCGTCATCACGGGGGATTTCCGGTTCGGGTCCTTCGACCGGATTAACTACGTTGGTCCGTCCATGGCCACGGTGATGGAGGGGATCCACGCGCCCGACGGCATCCTGGGGACGCTGGGGAACCACGACTCCGCCTCCCTCGTGGAGTCCCTTGAAGCCTTGGGCATACGGGTTCTCTACAACGAACACGCCGTGATCCGGCGGGAGAGCGCCCGCATCCACATCGCCGGCGTTGACGACCACTACAAATTCCACGCGGCGGACGTGCCCGCGGCGCTGGAAGGCGTCCCTGACGGCGCATTCAAAGCGCTCCTTTCCCACACGCCCCAACTGTTCCAGGAAGCCGAGACCGAAGGGGTCCACCTCTATCTGTGCGGCCACACCCACGGCGGTCAGATTTGCCTTCCGGGCTCGGGCGCCCTCCTCCTCAACGCAGGCAAAACACCCCGGCGTTACTGCACGGACTTCTGGCGCCACGGCGCCATGGAGGGGCACACTTCCCGCGGCGCCGGCGTCACCAGTGTCCATGTCCGCTACAACTGCCGCCCCGAAGCGGCGCTGCTCACCTTGCGCCACGGCGAGTGAGGCCCGATTCCGGCCACATTCAGGGCCGGCTGCGTCCGCTTTCCCGATATTCCTCTAGGAGTTCCCGCAATTCCGCCACGATTTCCGGACGATCCGCGTAGCGGTTCTCCTCCTCGCCCGGGTCGTCTTCCAAGTTGTAGAGCTGTCCGCCGGGATCGCCGTCCTCGGGCGTTACGTCCGCTGGGCCGGTGAATCCGCCAGACCCGAGATTATCCGGAATAAGCTTCCATGGCCCCCGGCGGATGGCGAAGGTCCCGTTTAGCGAGTGATGCACGGCCGCCTCGCGGATGGGTTCGTCCAGGTCTTCGCCCAACAGCGCGGGCAGCATGTTGTGCGAATCCTCCGCGGCGTCTTCCGGGAGCGCGTAATCGATGATCGCGGCGATCGTCGCCGTGAGGTCCGTCAAGCACAACAGATCGTCGCGCACGGTTCCGGCGGGGATGTGTCCGGGCCAGCGGGCCACGAAAGGCACGCGGTGGCCCCCTTCGTGGATGTCCGCCTTCTGCCCGCGCCACGGGCCGTTGGCGCGGTGGCCGTAGCGCTCGATGTCGCCGGGGGGCCAATGGGCGCCGTTGTCGCTCGTGACGATAAAGAGGGTATTCTCCGCTACGCCCGCCCGATCCAAGGCATGAAGGATCTGCCCTACAGCCCAGTCCACCTCCGCCACGAAGTCGCCATAGTACCCCGCGCCGCTCGCGCCGCGGAAAGGCGCTGTCGGCAGCCAAGGCGTGTGCGGCGAAGCTAGCGGCACATAGAGGAAGAAGGGGACATCGGGATGTTCCCGGGCGCGCTCTTCGATGTACTGGACGGAACGGGTGGTGATGGCGCCGTGGACCTCGATATGCGCGAAGTCGGGGCTCGCGGCGCCCGCCCGCCAGAAGCCTCCCCCGTCTTGCCGCCGGTGGGCGCTCGCCTCGACTTCCGCCGTGGCCGGCGCGATGGGCGCGTCGTTCTCCACCCAGACATACGGGTCCATGTCCAGGGAAGCCGGTATGCCGAAGAAGTAGTCGAAACCTTGCGTCACCGGCCCGGGCCGAAGCGGCGCCTCGTAGTCCACATCGGCGTCGTCTTCCGGGTCGTACTCCTGAAAACCCAAGTGCCATTTCCCCACGGCCGCCGTGTGATAGCCCTGTGCTTGAAGCATGGCGCCGAGAGTCAGCCGGCCCGGCTCGATGAGCGCCCGGGAGTAGCCCCAGAGCACGCCGGACTCCAGGCGCGTCCGCCACGCGTAGCGCCCCGTGAGCGTGGCGTAGCGCGTCGGCGTGCAGACGGCTGACGGCGAATGCGCGTCGGTGAAACGGACCCCTTCCTCGGCGACGCGGTCCATGTACGGCGTGTCGACCTGGCTTTCGGCGTTGTAGCTGTGCAGGTCGCCCCAGCCCAGATCGTCGGCAAGGATGTACACGATGTTCGGCCTGAGCCCGGACTCCCCCGCGGCGCTGACAGCGGCCCCAAACAGCCCAAAGCACAACAGCGCCGCAATGCGCAACGGAAACAGACGTCTCATGGCAAGCCCTCCCCTCTCAACGTTTCTCCACACGATCCGCTGGGCGCTCCGGCGTCCTCCGCGCCCCGGCCCAGCATGACGGACCCCGCCGCACAAAGGCAAGCCTCTGACGTGGCGGATCCCGCCGTTGGCCTTGGCCCGGCGTGGGAGTGGTGGTAGTATGCCGCCCGGCGCGTCACGGAATCCGCGCCATGGACACTGCGCCGCGGGCGGCGAACAGGGCCACGGCGAAGCATAAGCAGAGGCGGTTTCACAGAGGAGCAAATAGGCATGCGCGGGATAAGCGCTATCGCAGTCATAGCGGCAGTGGCGGCGGGATGGGCCGCCGCGGAGGCGATTGAGACGCCACGGGACGCGCAATGGAACGTGCTGGACTTCGGCGCGGCCGGCGACGGCGAAACCGATGACACCGCCGCCTTCCAGGAGGCCATGGACGCGGCTTGGGCGGCGGGCGGCGGCGTTGTCTGGGCGCCCACGGGCGAGTACCTTTTCGAGGGGAGCCTGGACATGCCGCGCGAGGTGACGTTGCGGGGCGTCTACCACTACGCGCCCGCCCATGCGGGGATCCGGGACGGATCGGACGAGTTGCCCGAATACGGCACGGTCTTCCTCGTTCGCGGCGGCCGGGGCCAGGACGAGAGCGGCACGCCCTTCATCACCCTGAACAACAACAGCACGCTCCAAGGCGTGTGCGTCTACTATCCGGACCAGGACCCCGAGGGTCCGGAGCCCGTACCCTACCCCTACGCGGTGGCCATGCGCGGCAATAACCCGGCGCTCATCGACGTAGAGCTGCTCAATCCCTACAACGGCGTCGACGCGCGGCGCAACCAGCGGGCTCTCGTCCGCAACGTCCACGGCCAACCCATCCACATCGGCCTCATCGCCGACGCCATCTACGACATCGGCCGGATCGAGAACGTCCATTGGAACCCCTGGTGGTCCCTGGGCACGCCCCTCTACGAGTGGCAGGAACAGAACGGCACGGCCTTCATCTTCGGGCGCTCCGACTGGCACTACGTCCACAACACATTCGCCTTTGGGTATCACGTGGGCTACCATTTCATCGCCACGGACACGGGCGCGACCAACGGCAATTTCCTCGGGATCGGCGCGGACCGTTGCCACACCGCCGTCTTGGTCGAGGCTAGCTTCCCCTACGGTCTCCTGATCACGAACGGCAAGTTCGTTTCCTTCGAAGGCGAGGAGCCCGTCATGGTCCGGGTAACCGATGAACACGAGGGCGTGGTCCGCTTCGTCAACTGCTCCTTCTGGGGCCCAGCGGATCGCATCGCCATCATCGACGGAGAAGGCACCGTCGCCTTCGGCGACTGCAACTTCCACATGTGGGGACGCCACGACGAACCCAAGGAGGCCATCCTCGCCCGGGGCGGCTCCGTTATGGTGCGGGGCTCCGAGTTCCATCAGGATCTCCCCCAGATCACACTGGAAGAAGGCGTGACCCGCGCCATCATCACGGAAAACTTCCTCCGGGGCGAGGAGCGCATCGTGAACAACGCGGCGGGAAACGTCATCATCGCCAACAACGTCACGGACATCGTGGAGGACGCCGGCGGCGAGGAGTGAGAGCTGTGCCTACGCATCAGCATGTCATCGAGTAGGATGGATGATGCGTGTCGCGGACGTGCGTTCGCCGGGCTCGCCGCAGGACCAAGACCGACCGCGGAGCGGTCATAGATGGTAGCCAGGGGTTGAGCCTTGCGAGCAGTAGCGAGCCAAGGCGATACCCCTGGATCCGGCGAACTCAGGTGACGGACCCCGGCAGGGGTCCCAGAACCCAGGACGACATGAACGTAACTCCGAGCTTCTGCAACCCCTACTGGGGTGGTTGCGGACGGACGATGGGCTCCAAAGCTATCGCCCTCGCCGCGAGCTCCTCGGGCTCAGCGCCTGCCTAGGCGCGCTCGGATTCCCTCCTCTGGAGACGCTTCCATTGAGAGGGGCG
>SLHB01000137.1 GCA_007136375.1 Candidatus Hydrogenedentota bacterium | reverse complement strand
TGCCCTCTGAAGCGTCCGGCGGGAAACCTGACACAACGAACCAACGAACCGGAGCCGCCCGCGCTGGGACGGCTCCGGAAAAGGGGGATGGCCGGCCCCCCGCTACTCGTCCGCCTGGTCCGCGGGGGACGCGCCGGTGTGTGTCACCGCGCCCTCGGGCAAGGCTCGCTCAAGGTCTGGTAGATCGTAATAGCTCAAGGCCTTGTGTACGGCGTTCGCAAGCTGCCGGGGCGTCTCGGGATTGTCCGTCACCTCCGTCCAGGAGCGGATGGCGTCCCGCAACTCAACGGAAGCGAACCAGTCCGGCGCCATGGCGGCCGCATGCAAGGCGGGCACGGCTGCTTCGCCACTCGCGATGAGGTGAACGGGCGCGCGCATGCGCGAGGTGCCATAGAGGATGTCCACGGTCCGCATTCCCACGTAGGACTCGCCGAGAAGGTACGCCAGGAAATGGTTCGGCCAATCTCCGCCGAAGAGTTCGGCCCAGGCGCCGCCCCGGCGCGGCTCGCTCATGGTCTCGCCCAAGCCCCGGACATCCATGGCGGCGGCGACATGTCCCTCCAGCGCCAGCTCCGCCAACAAGCCGTCCGGGCCCGCCTCGGCGGCCATGCCCTCGCCGCCGATATACAGGTACCGCTCCTGCTCTTCCCCGGCGTTTCGCTCTTCCGAGGGAAAGAAGACCAGCGCGGGCAGGACGATGCCGTCCTCCGGCCGCAGAACGAGCTTCGCAACGGAGTACCCGTCCCGCTCGATGGTCTCAATGTGCTCGGGCGCCTCGTCGATGATGGCGTCTAACCTCGGAATCGCCGCCAATTCCCGGACTTTGGCGAGGGCCTCGTTCACGCTGTGTTCTGACCAGAAGGCTTCCCGCGCCTCGGCAAGCGCGTCCGCCCGCTCGGCGTTCATATCAAAGGCGGACACGGCGCCGTCCAGGAGCAAGACCTGCCCGTCCGGCGTCACCGTGGCTTCTTCGTCGCTCAGAATCTCGAACTCCGGCTCCTCCACGGCGCGGTCGTCATCCCTCAGCCAACGGAGCATCCATTGGACCATGCTTTCGCGCAGGGGCTGCGAGAAGCCGTGGGTCGCGTCGGCCTCCGCAATCGCCGCTCGTTCGGGATAGCCCAAACGCGTGTACGTCCGCATGGCCTGGCGGAAGGCGTCCCACGTGCCGTCGATGGCGAAGAAATCCTCGGTGGCCGCGCAGACGAGCAGCGGCCGGGGCGCCGTCATGATGAGGTAATCCGCATGCTCCATTCCGAAGTCAATCTGGCGAAAGATGTTCTGTTCCGCGTCCTGTGGGCCGATGGTGTGCACCAGCTCCTCGAAGCTGGTGATGTAGCAACTTGGCGCGGCCACGGCGATGCGGTCGTCCAAGGCCATGAGGTAGGCCGTCAACGTGCCGCCGCCGGAATTGCCGGTGCAGCCGATGCGTTCATTGTCCACGTCCTCGCGGCTTTCCAAGTAATCCAAGGCGCGGACGCCGTCCCAGATTCGGTACGTCGCGGCGCCCCAGCCCACCAGCATGGCGCCCACTCCCACGAGCGTGTGCTCTTGCGTTGAGCCGTAGACCGGCGCGCCTTCCTCGTCCAACACTTGATACCGCTCGCCTTGGCCAATCGGGTCGTAGACGAAGGCGGCGATGCCGTGCTTGGCGAGGGATATCGCCGCGCGTTGATACGCCTCCGCGGCCTTCCCCGTCGCCGCGTGGCCGCAGGGGATCAGCACGGCCGGATGGGGGCCGTCCCCCTCCGGTACGAACATGAGCCCCGTCACATGGAACCCGGGCATGCTCTCGAAGATGATCTTCTCCACGGTGTAACCGTCCCGCTCCAGCGTGTCGACGGTCTCCGCGTTCAAGGGCGTCCGCTCGGGCTCGCCGCCGATCTGTTCCCAGAAGAAAGTCCGCTGCCGCTCCTGATACGCGGCGACGTCGCTCGCCGTCTCCAGCGCCTCGAATCGGGCCCGCCGCGCATCAAAGGCCGCGTCCGCCTTCTCCAGCAAATACGCCTCGAGCATGGCCTCCGGCGCGACCTCCAGTTCCAGATGAGGCAGCACCGCCAGTTCGCCGGGTTCCGTGTCCGCCAGCGCCGCACCGCCATACAACGCCATGGCCAGCGCGCCAATACACGCCAAGGCCCTGCGCAATCGCGTCATCATCGTCGTCAAGCCTCCCCGTTCGCGGGGCCGCGCCCCGCGCCCTATGCCCATGGTTCATGCGCTGTGTGGTGACAACGGTCATTAGAGCACGCGCGGGACCGATGCGCAACACGCCGCAGCCTCCCGGGCTCGTTTGGCTTGCAATCCCCGCTCCGGAACCGCCAGAGTACGTCTAGGACGCGGTTGATGGCGTCCTGGATTTGGCCATGGGGCGGCCGCCCTTGACACCGGCCGCCGGGGGAATCAGTACACGGCGCAAGGAGGACAAACAATGTATCTCGGCAACGCGCTTTCAATCCGACATTGGGGCCGCGCAACGTTCTGCGGCGTGATGCTGGCGGCTTTCGCCTGGACGGCGGGGGGCGTTGAACCCCTCGTGTTCCACGTAGCGCCGGACGGCGACGACGCCTGGTCGGGCGAACTGTCCACGCCAGCGGAGGACGGAACCGACGGCCCCTGGGCCACGCCCGTCGGCGCGCGGGACGGTGTGCGGGAGCGCCGCGCCGAATGGGAGGAGGCGCGCCCCGTCGAAGTTTACTTCCAGGACGGCGTGTACGCCGTCGAGGAAGCCATCCGCTTTGGTCCGGAGGACACGGGCAGCCTCAACGGGCCCGTCACATACAAGGCGGTGGAGGGCGCGGACGTCGTCATCAGCGGCGGTCGAACCATCGGCGGCTGGGAAGCGGACGGCGACCTGTGGCGCGTGGACTTGCCCGCCGTGGCCAGCGGCGATTGGTATTTCAGCGACCTCTACGTGGACGGCGAACGCTGCACCCGGGCGCGGAAACCCAACGACGGCTACTATCGCCTCGCGGGCTTGGCGCCGCCGGAGCCGCGTCCCGACGATCCCAGCCCCTGGGTCCGCGACCATCCCGATGACCCCGAGGGCGTCATGAGCCATACGGCCTTTGCCTTCGAACCGGGCCACATCAGCCATTGGGACAATCTGGACGACGCCCTGCTCATTGTGTTCCACGCCTGGGAGATGTCCAGCCACCGCATCGCGGAGATCGACGGCGAGGCCAACATCGTCCACGTGGCGAATCCGTCCAACCGGGCCTTCGGCCATTGGGAGCATGATCAACGTTATATCGTCGAAAATGTCTTCGAGGCCCTGGACAGTCCCGGAGAATGGTACCTCGACCGCGGCGAAGGCGTCCTCTATTACATGCCCATGCCTGGCGAGAGGCTGGAGGACTTCGAGGCCGTCGCGCCGGTAGCGGAACAGCTCTTGGTGTTCGAGGGCGACCCCGAAGCGGAGGCCTTCATCGAGCACCTCCACTTCGAAGGCCTGCGCTTCCATCACACGGACTACAGCATCGGTCCGGAAGGCGACATGGGGCGCCAAGCGGCCCGGGACCTTCCCGGCACCATCCAGGCCAATGGCCTTCGCCATTCAAGCTTCCGCGATTGCGAGATCGCCAACGTGGGAACCTACGGCATGTGGCTCGAAGCGGGCTGCCAACACAACCGCATCGAGCGCTGCGAGGTCCGCGCGCTGGGCGCTGGCGGCGTGCGTATCGGAACCATGCACACGCCCAACTCCGACGCGGAATGGTCCCGCCACAATATCATCGACAACAACTTCATCCACGACGGCGGCAACTACTTCGCCCAGGCCGTCGGCGTCTGGATCGGCCGCGCAACCTGGAACACCGTGTCCCACAACGTCATCCGCGACTTCTTCTACACCGGCGTCAGCGTGGGCTGGTCCTGGGGCTATCAAGAGAGCAGCGCCAACCACAACATCATTGAATACAACCACATCCACGACATCGGCAAGGAAGTCCTCAGCGACATGGGCGGCATCTACACCCTCGGCGTCTCGCCGGGAACGGTGCTCCGCAACAATCACATTCACGATGTCCGCAGCGACATGTACGGCTCTTGGGGCATCTACCCCGACGAGGGCACGTCCCACATGCTCGTGGAAAACAACGTCGTCTATAACTGCAAGACCGGTGGGTTTCACCAGCACTACGGCGAAGACAATCACATCCGCAATAACATCTTCGCCTTCGGCGAAACGGCCCAACTCGAGCGCACCCGGCCCGAGGATCACCGCTCCTTCACCTTTGAACGCAACATCGTGTACTACAACGACGGCCCGCTCCTCGGCATCAACTGGAGCGGGACGAACTATGTCATGGACCACAACCTCTACTGGCGCGCGGACGGCGGCGAGATCACCTTCGAAGGGCATACGCTAGCGGAATGGCGCGAACGGGGCATGGACATCAACTCCAAAATCGCCGACCCCGGCTTCGCCGATCCAGACAACTACGTCTTTACCCTCTCCGAGGATTCGCCGGCCTTCGCTCTCGGCTTCAAGCCCATCGACGTGGACAAGACCGGCCTTTACGGCCCCGAAACCTGGGTCAACCGCCCGGACGAGGCCCTCGCGGAGCGCCCCCTGAAGGCGGGCTACTGAGAACCCCAAAGCCTACCGCGAACCACCGTCGAACCGGGCTATACGCAACTCCACCCCGAAAAGGGAAACGGGGATGTATTTGGCCACGAAACTTCAGGAAAAGGCGCGAAATAACGGAAGAGAAACCACGGAGTCAGAGAGAGAGAACAGAGATTCTTGGCTTAGACGCCGCCGAACGCCGGTGGAGTCGCGGTATATCTACCCGATCGGCCAGCGCTCATGCGGCGCTGCAAGGACCGAGAGGGCGTTGCACGCAAGGGGGATCGAGTCATAAACCCTGTCACGCTCACCGTTTGCTTCGGCCAAAGCGTCGACAAACTTCGCAAATAGGAGGGTCGACTCATCAACCCTGC
>SLHB01000005.1 GCA_007136375.1 Candidatus Hydrogenedentota bacterium | reverse complement strand
TAAGATGGCGAGCCGTCTTGCCGACTTCGTCGAGGTCGTTGGCCTTGCCGCCGGCGCGCAGGCACTTCTGCGAGGTCGCGGCGCGCCGGTAGGGGACCGCCGTCTCCCCGGTGTAGTAGGGCTTGAACTGCACCATGCCCGCGCTGGTAAAAAGTAGGGAAGGGTCATTGCTGGGCACTATAGTGTCGCTGCGCTCGATGACATGGTCCCGCTGCCGGAAGAATTCCAGAAACGACGAGCGTATTTCGTCACTCTTCAAAACGGCCTCCGTATGGCTGCGCCCGTGGCGTTGGGGGTGTGCTAAACCGGGGAACTACGTCCGCTCCCGGCGTTGGGCCGGGCCGATGGCGGCGAAAGGCTGCGCCGCTCGCGTCTAGGCTGGAAACGCGCCCGGAGGGCGAAGGAGCCCTCTGCGCCGCGCCCGAGGCGTGGGAACGGCGCCTTCATCGCGCTTCTGCTAGTGTTCTATATAGAATACCACAAAACCTAACGGACACGCGCGTCCGCCTTCGGCGGTTCTCGCGTGATCCAGACGCCATGCTTTCACCACGCATCTGGGGAGTTTTCGGGACATGGACAAGGGCGGCGTGGCCGCGTTTCTCATTCTTACACTCGGCGGGTCCTACGCCGCGTATTGGCTTTTCACCACGGCCGGCGGGCTGACTCCGGGCGGCGTGTCGCTCCAGCACATGGCGGCGTTCACGGCGATTCTCTTCATCCCCGCCCTGGCCGCGCTCATCGTTTCGGCCCTACGCGGCGATGGCGCCTTCGCGGCGGTCCAGCTCTGGCCCGTTCCACAGGGGGGCGCTTGGCTGGCCATCCTGGGTTTCCCTCTTGTCTTCGCCGCACTCCACGCCATGGGCGCGGGGATCCTGGGCGGCGGCGTGGACTTTGCCGCGGCAGCGCTCATGGACGCCCTGCCCACGGCGGAAGAGGCCGGGCTAGAGACGTTGCCGCCGCCCGGATTCTTCCTGTCCGTTGGCCTGTTCCTGAGCGCCGTTCTCGGGGCGACGCTCTTCGCAGCCATGTTCGTGGGCCAGGAGTTGGGGTGGCGGGCGTACCTGTTGCCCCAGTTGATGGCCCTCGGGCGTTCAAGGGCCTACGCGTTGCTGGGCGCCGCTTGGGCCGTCTGGCTGGCGCCCCTGGCCATCCTGGGCTTTTTCGGCGGGGAGCAACACCCCGCGCTGGCCGTGGCGGGTCTGGTCCTCGCCGGCCTGGGCCTCAACGCGATCTTGAACGAAATCTGGCTGCGCTCACGCCACGCCGGCCTCACGGCGCTGTGGATGGGGTGCTTCGCAGGGCAGGCCATGGGCATATGGCCCTACCTGTTCCCTGACGCGGAACTGCCGTGGCAAGGGCCCTTCGGCCTGACGGGCGCCTTGTGCTGGGCGGCCCTCGCCGCGCTGCTGTGGAAGTCCGCCATCCTGGACCGCCTCCTTCCCCAGGCGCCCGCGGAAAACCCTGGAGCGGGCGAGCCCGCCGGCGGTTAGCGCGCCCTCTGCCGCTTCCGCCTCAGAAGGCGCTCAACTCCAGTTCGCTTGCGGGTTCGCCGGCGTACGTCACGAGGAACGCTTGCAGCTCTTCCCGGAGCTGTTGCGCAATATCCGGGTTGTGGGGCGACCGGTTCCGGCTCCACTGGTCCCGTGTGTTGAGTTCGCCGTCGCGCAGATAGGCGTAGCCGCCTGAAGCGGGCGCGTAAGGTTCTTCGAAAGGCGCCCAGCCGCTCTGCCAGGTGAGGCGCCAACGCTCCATGCGCAGGGATAGTTGCAATGGGCTGCCCCGCATGCTCACGGCGTAGGATTCTGGGGCTTGGAACGCCATGGCTACACTGGGGATGGCGGCCGCGGTCCGGCCCGTCCATGCGAGGGCCGCGTTATGTAAGCCGGACAGGGGGCGCGGCGTGTCGTGGGTGGTGGCTTCCCGTCCCGCCTCGTGAAGAATGACGGGCACCCGGAGGCGTTCCTCCCGCAGGTTTTCGTCGAGGGGATGGGCGGCCTCGGTCTCGCTAAAGTCGTAGGCGAACGTGCCCGCCACGGCGATGTGGGTGGCGCTCTGAATGCCCATGGCGCCCAGCGCTTGGGAGAGCCGGCCGATGAGCGTGTCCACCCGCGCGACCTGGTTGTCGTAGCGGTTCAACAGGCTGAGCTGGGTTCCCGCTTGGCCGAAGCGGCCGCCATGTTGCGCTTCGAGGCCTTCGCCGCCGATGTCGGTGAGGCGGACGAAGGCCATGCTGCGCACGTCCCGGTGGGCGCCGAGCCACGCGGCTAGACGATCCAAGGTGAGCTCGGCCCCATAGGGCGGCGTTTCCGCGGTTGCTTCTGCCCCTTCCGCTCCATTGTCCGTGGGGTCTGGAAGGGGCGTGGGCGGGAAGTAGGCGTCGTCGATCCAGTCGAAGCCCCGTTCCAGGCCCGCGCCGCGCATCCGCTGGCTTTCGTTCATGGCCTGATCTTCCGTGAAGAGGGCCGTGGCGTAGCCCGCCCCGGCGAAATGCTCCGCCAACACCGTGGCCTCCTCCGGCAGCGGCCCGTGACGGGGCTCCAAAAAGCGGTGCTGAAGGGGGTTTAGCCCCGTGAGGATGGACGCGACGGACGCCAGCGACTCGGGGGCCGGGGCGTACACATTCGAGAAGCTCGCCCCGCTCGCGGCCAAGCGATCCAGGTTCGGCGTCGTGTTCCGGGGGTAGCCCATGCGCCGGATGTGGCGCGCGCCCAGGCCGTCCACGGCGATGACGACGAGGTTGGGGCCTGGGTCCGCGGCCTGGCTCGCGTAGAGGCGCGGCTCGCTGACCACCAGCTCGGCCGAAGACGTGATAAGGGGTTGAATCGGCGCCATGCGCTGCCAGCGGGGCGGCTCGTCCACTTGCCAGGTGAGGGTGGCGCGCTCCAGTCCCGGGGGGATGTCCTCCGGACCGACTTGCACGTGAGTCCAGCCGCTCGCCGAGATCTCTGGCCTGAGCTCCACCCGGCTGCGGGTGGCGCCTTCCAGAACCACATTGAGATGCACGCTTTCCGGACTGCTCGTGGGGTCGGGGCTCGCCCAATAGAAGCTAAGCTGCCGGCCCGCCTCGCCGTTTACGGGCATGCTCAAGCGCGCGCCCTCGGGCAGGGTCTGGGCGGTCATGACGATGTCGCCCTTGACGTGGGTTTCGGGGTTGAGCGCCGCGGAGGGCCGCGCCGCCTCCAGGGCTTGGGCCCACTGGTGTCCGGATACGGCCGCGCTCGCCGCCAGGGTCAGGGACAGTCCCGCCCAGGCGAGGCCGGGCCAGCGCGCGGCGGGCGGCGCGGTCAACGCCGTGTAGAAGGCGACGATCTTCACGAGGGCCTGGGCCACGCCAAAGACCAGGAGCAAGAGGAAGGGCTCATACTCGGCGAGCCGTTCGTGAGGCCAAGGGATCGACGCGCCGCGAAGGGGGAGGAGAAGTATGACGATGGGCGCCTGCGACAGCGCTTCGAAGAAATAGAACGCGCCCGCCCCCGTGGGTTTGTAGGTGCGGATAACCGCGAGGTAGAAGACCTGCGTGGCGGCGTACAGGGCCCCAATGGCGAGGGCGAGGGGCAGGCTGATGCCCAAGCCGGGGGCATAGCCGAGTTGAGCCAACTCGTGCTGCCCGTAGACGCCCAACAGGCCCGCGGCTAGGAACACGCATGCCAGATAGAATGCAAACACGGCGGGTGATGTACTCCGGGTTGTGATTGTCGTGACGGTTAGCGCGGGGCGGCCCCGTAGGACGCGCCGTCAGCGGGAGGATCCCAGCCCGTGGGCGCGCCGTAGACGTGGACAATCCCCACGAAGGGCGCCCGGGACATGCCGCCGGGGTTCAGCCCCGGCTCGCCCTCGGGAATGGGAAGGCCCAAGGCGGCGTAATGCTCTTCCCAGGCGGGAAAAGTCTCGTCCGTTTCCGGCGCCTTGAAGGTCATCGGCTCCGTTTCGAACACGTCCTCGCCGCCGTTCGCGTCGCGAAACGCTTCGTGCACCAGTTCCGAGCAATAGTATTCGCCCGTCCCCAAAATGTACACGGGATCATACGGCGCGCCGAGGCGTTCGCGCGCGGCCGCGATGGCGTCCGGAATCAGCGCGTCATGAGGCGGCCGCACCCGTCCCACCACCACCTGGGGATTGCCCTGGGCGTCGTGACTCTTGTGCAGGAACGCTTCCAGGGGCGTTTCGATGACGCCGCCCTGGGACGTGGCCTCAATGACGTAGACCGGGCCGCTCGCGTCCGTGACCATGCCCACATGGGCGAAACGGGCGCCATGGACCCCTTCGGTGACGGCGCCGATGGCCTCGCACAAGGGCCCGCAGTCCAAGTCCTGGAAAAGAAGATCGCCCGGTTGCAGCGCGAAGTCCTCCGCGGGGCCTGGCGGAGTCGTGGCGCATTGGCTCAAGGCAAGCATGATTGCTCCCAGAACGATGGCGTATTGGGGAAAGCGCATGGGCATAGATTCCTAATCCATGACAAATTCGCTGGGTTCCATCTCTGGAACGATGTCGACCCGGAGGCCGAAGATCTCCTCGAACAATTGCCGTTTCTTCTCCGCGCCGAACACGTCGGCGGGACTTGGCCGCCGTTGACGGATGTGAATCCGGATCCCGCCGGCTCGCCGTTCCACCCACAGGTCCCGGACGGACGCCTCATGGGCCCGGTCCAGCCCGTCGCCGATCCGGAGCAAGGCGGCGAGCTTCCGCGTGATCAACGCGTCTTCTTGGTTCAGGTCCCTGTATATTCTGTGCTTCGCCTTGGGGTGGGCCTTCCGGTGGTAACGCGCCACGCAAGCGATGATCCGCTGTTCACGGCCGGTAAAACCCGGCAGCTCTTTTTCCATAATAAGATCGCGGCTGCCTTTGTGATGCTCTTCGGGCCGGTTGCTGTACCCTGTGTCGTGGAGCAAGGCCGCCGCTTCGAGGAGTTCGCGCTCGCGGGCGCTCAAGCCGTGCAGCTCCGCCGT
>SLHB01000020.1 GCA_007136375.1 Candidatus Hydrogenedentota bacterium | reverse complement strand
GTTGACCGCGCCAGAAAGGAAAGCCACGGCCGACGCCATGACCACCACGCCTTGAAGGGACGGCGGATAGCCGGCCAGGACGGCGCCGAGCCACGCGAGCGGCGCCAATAGCGTGAGAATGACCAACTGAACGATCATCGCGGCCGCCATGAGACTCGGCGCGGCGGCAGGATCCCTGGCGGCGTCCCGGGCGATGACGTCATAGAACCCGGCGGTCGCGATAACGGAGAACACGGGCGCCAGGGCGACGTACACGCCGTACCACCCGTGCTCCTCCAGCCCGAGCTGCCGCGTCACGTAGATAAAATAGACAACGGAAAGGAGCTTGCCCGCGGCGTCCGCCGCGGCGAGCCAGGATATGTGACGGCCATGCCGGCCCGGATCCGGGAACGCCGGGCCCGCTCCGCTCATACGGCCCCCTTGCCGGTAATGACGATTTGGATCGTGGAAAAGAGGATCTGGAGGTCGGCCGGCAACGATAGGCTGTTGATGTAGATGAGGTCGTAGCGGATCTTGTGCGTGTACTCCGTATCGTACCGGCCGTGTATCTGCGCCAGCCCCGTAAGCCCGGGCCGCACCCGGAAACGCTGGGCGTACAGCGGATTCTCCTCTGCGTACGCCCGGGCGAAGACGGGACGCTCGGGGCGGGGCCCCACCATGCTCATTTCGCCCCGGAGCACGTTGAGAAGCTGGGGCAACTCGTCGACGCGCCATCGCCGAAGCCAACGTCCGGCCGTGGTGACGCGAGGATCTTCGCGTTGCGCCAAAACAGGGCCGCTCTCCGCTTCCGCTTCCGCCACCATGGTGCGGAACTTGTAGAGCCGAAAGGGCCTCTCTCCCAGCCCCATCCGCTCCTGGCTAAAGAATATAGGGCCCGGCGACGTGAGCTTTACGGCCGCCATGGCCGCCAGCCAAGCAGGGGCCGTGAGCACAAGGAGAACGGCGGCCAAGGCAATATCAAGGCCCCGCTTGCCGTAGCGATAGAGCCCTTCCGTCACCGCGGGCTGCAAGGCGACCACGGGCAGGCCGGCGATCCCGCGCACCCGCGTGCTCGCCAGCAACGCCGCGCCCAGGTCCGGATACACATATAGCCCGGCGCCTCTCCGGCCGCATTCCGCCAACAACCGGCTCAGGGCGTGCTGCGGCAAGGCGGACGCCGTGAGAATCACTTCGTCAACGCCTTCGGCGGCGATGCGGGCGGCGCCGCGGGCCACCCCCGTCTCCACGCTTTCGTCCTGGGCGGCGCTCCCGGCCCGCCACGACGCTGGGGCGCGCACTTCCATGGACCGCGGGGCATGGGCGCGAAGTTCTTCCTCCAACCCGGAGCAGTCTTCCTCCGGGCCCATGAGCAACACGCGGACCCGGCAGCCTTCGGCCGCCAACCACGCCAAAACGGCGGCTCGGGACAGGGTAAACCATGCCAGCACAAGGGCCACGTTGATAACAACAACAGCCCGGGACAGGCGGGCGTCATAGAAGTAATAGGTTTGAAGCAGCACAAGGAAGAAGTAAGCGCCGAGGACGCCCGCGGGCGCGGCGCCGCAGGCCGCGAAGAAGTGATCCATCGCGGATAGGCGGCGGCGGAAGTCGTACAATCCGAACGCATGGGCCATGAGCAGCGTCCAGGCGAAAACCAATGGCCAGCAAAAAAGATAGAGCCATTCATGTTCGGGCGGGATCGCCGCGCCGAAGCGGAGCCACAACGCGCCGCCGAGACACAACGCCAGGGCCGCCACGTCGGCCAGCGCGGTCAACACGGCCTTTCTGCGGCGGGAAGCGCCTGGGCCGGACATGGCGGTCACGTGCATGGAGTGGCTGTCTTCATCCGTGGCCTATGGTTGCGGCGCCTTCGACACCGTTACTAGAGGAGCGCGTAAGACCGCCGCTGGTTCGCGCACTCCACGCACGGAAGGGTGGACAGGACTCGCGAACACGGGGCAGGAACGGATCGGAGTTGACCATTACGCAGACGCTTGCCTGGGTCCGGAAACGCTCCGGCGGGGGCCTGCGGCGCGCCAGCCCACCAGCGCCGTTGGAGCGCGGTCCCCAGCGTTTGCCCCCGGCCCATCCCCACGCCCGTGGCGGCGATCCCGGCGCGTTACGCCTTCGGAGCGTCGAAGCTATCCTCCCCGGGGAAGCAGTTCGTGTACTTCACGCTGTAGCGGGGCTCCGCCATCATGTCTTGAACCGTATCGCGCCACACCTTGTAATGCTCAGTTTCCTTGTGGGCCGCCGCGTCCGACTCTTCCCGGTACACTTCCACTAGAACAAAGCGGGCTGGATCGTCTAGCTTTTGGATCACATCGAAGCGGGCCACGCCCGGTTCTTGCAAGCTCTTCTGCGCATTGGACACGGAGGCCTGCCGGAACGCTTCCACCTGATCCGCCTTGACGTGGACATGGACGTGAACGATAAACATACAGGCGCTTCTCCTTATCACGCTGCGCGACACCTTGCTGGCCGGAGCTACGGGGGGCGGCGGACAGCGCCGCCGTTTGACGCCTATGATAGAAGCCGCGCGGGAATCGGTCAAGAATGGCGCGTCCGTCCGCCGGCGGCCATCCGGACTCAGGGGCGCCGGGAGCCGGGGAAGAAAAGACGCTCGTAGAGATGAAGGGCGTAGGAATCCGTCATGCCCGCGATGAGGTCCACGAGATTGCGTCCTGGCGAATCGCCAGGGAGCGGCGGCGGCATTTCTTCGGAGGGATTCTCCTGGAGGTGGTGGTAGAGTTCCCGCACGATCTTTTTCGCCTTGACGATCTCACGGTTAATCGCGTCGCAGGGATACAAGGAGGTGAAGAGATGCATGCGCAGGGCCTGCGTCGCTTCCCGCACCGTTGGCGTCATGCCCACCTTCCCGTCCTGGCTGCCTTCGATGACCGCCCAAACCATCGTATTGATGCGTTCCGAGCTCGTCGCGCCGAGAACGTCCAAGCAGTCCTTCGGCAGGTCCGAGATCGTGATAATCCCGGCGCGGATGGCGTCGTCGATGTCGTGGTTCACGTAGGCGATGGCGTCGGAGAGGCTCACCACGGCGCCCTCGAGCGTGATCGGCCCGGGATCGGGGGCGCTCCCGGCGAGGATGCTCTTGGCCCGGGAATGGTTGATGATCCCATCGCGGACTTCGTAGGTGAGGTTGAGGCCCCGGCCCCGGCGGGTCTGCGCGAGTTTCTCGACGATGCGCAAACTCTGTTCCGAATGGCTGAACCCGTGCTCGTACACGCTGTTCAGGACGGCTTCGCCCGCGTGGCCGAAGGGGGTATGTCCGAGGTCGTGGGCCAAGGCGACGGCTTCGGTGAGATCCTCGTTGAGGAAGAGGCCCCGGGCAATGGTCCGGGCGATCTGGCTGACTTCCAGGGTGTGGGTCAGGCGGGTGCGGTAGTGATCGCCCTCCGGCGCCAGAAAGACTTGGGTCTTCTGCTTCAACCTTCGGAAGGCTTTGCTGTGAACAACGCGGTCCCGGTCCCGCTGGAAGGCCGTACGGTATTCGTGCTCCGTCTCCGGAACCTCGCGCCCCCGCGACTCGGCGGACAAGGCCGCGTGGGGGCTCAGCGTGTTCCGTTCCCGCTCTTCGAAACAGCGCCTCAGCGGCGAATCTCCGTCGATCATTTGCCCTTCTTCAAGCGCTGCGCCAACTCCACGGGCAAGCCCGCTTCCATGATCTTGCGCATCGTGGTCTCGATGTCGTAGGGCACCCGCTTGAACTCGAACGTCATCTTTTCGCTATCGAACAAGCCATAGGCGGCCCGGGGATCGCGGTCGCGAGGCTGGCCCACGGCGCCGGGGTTGATGAGGTAACGATTGCCCGCTTGCAGTTGGTAAACGCTGTTGCCGGAGTCGTGCTGCTGGGCGCCCTTGTCACTAAAAAAGGCCGGACGGTGAGTATGACCAAAGAAACAAATGCGCATTTCCGTAGCGTCCAGGTGCTCCATCTGGCGCATGGCGTCGAGCCAATCCACGATATAATCATCGCGGTTTATCGGCGAACCATGAACGCCAAGGCAACTGCAATTGAACCGTACTTGCTCAGGGGCGTTGGTCAACCAGCGCTTGTGCTCCTCGCGGAGCTGTTCGTACTGCCATTGGATGACTTTCTTCGCGGCGGACCGGAAGAACCAAGGGTCTTCCATCCCGCAGACGGCGGCATCGTGATTGCCCATCACCGTGGGAATCTGATACTCGCGGATGAGGTCGAGCACCTCGTTCGGGCTTGCGTTGTATCCGGTGAGGTCGCCCAGACACACCACCCGCTCCGCGCCGTCGTTCTTTAGAGCCTGCAACACCGCTTTTGTCGCTTCGAGATTGGCGTGCAGGTCCGTGATTACGCCAATTAGCATACTACTTCCCTACTATGTGCGAGCCGAAGGGCCTTCCCTGCCCTTCGCGCAGCCAGGCATTACGGGCGTACAGGCCAGAAGGGGTTGACGGCCAGCGTACTGAGCGGCGGCCAACACCCTTCGCGCCCGCGCCACTTAACACAAGCAACACGGCGGTCTCCGGGATCGTCCCGGAGACCCGCCTGGATCTCCGCGATTTTCAGTTGTTCAAATCGAGGTCTTGAATCTTGGTGGGCGACGGCTTTGCTTCCGTTCCGGCCGCCGCCATCTTCTCCAGGATCTTGTTGAGCTGCAACACCTTCTTCTTGGCGTGCTTGTTGTCGGGGTCCTTATCCAAGACCCGCTGCATCCACTTCAAGGATCGCTTGTAATCACGGCGCTTGATGTATTGGACGCCCATGTTATATTCAGCCGCCAGCATCTTCTTGAAGAGCCTCTTCGAGTCGGGATGGCGCTTGTAAGCTTGCTCGTACTGCAACGCGGCGGCTTCGTAGTTCCTCGTCTCGAAGTAGAAGTCGCCCATGGTCTCTTCTTTGCTCAGCGTCGAAGCGTCTGAGCTTTCCTTCTGCTTTCGGCGCTCTTCTTCCCGCATCTGCTTGTATTCTTCGATGCTATAGACCTGCTTGACAGCGGAAGCCTCGACCAAGATGCGGATGTTGTTGCTCTTGGGATTGTGCGGCACAATCCAAAACCGGGGCGCTTCGGCGTCGTAGCGGTTCAGGGTGTGAGCGTGAATTCGTTCGCCATCCGTAAACTCGACCACGACTTCCGGGCCTTCCGGTTTCCACTCGGGGAACTTCTCATGCTTGTCGTACTTGCCATCATAACTCTTGACGTGGAAAACGCCCTTGACTTCCGAGTAGCGAACGGTCTTGGTTGTTCCGGCGGATTCACCCTCCTCGGTCATGTGCTCCAGGTGGAAGCTCGGAGTCTTTGGGTTTAGGTCGTAGCAAATCCCCCGTTCGATCCGGCCGTCCTTAAAATGCACAACAAGCCGGTGCCTGCTTTGACGGTGCTGAATCTCCTTCTGGCGCTTCAGCTTCGCCGCAATCGGCTCATAGTGTTTCTTGCAGTAGAAATTCCCTTCGTGTTTGGTCAAGCACTCCTCGCACCCGAATTCGGCGCAAACGTGACAATAGCCAATCACTTCCTGGCCAGGGTGGTGAGAGCAATCCATTAGCAAGCTCCTTACGGGGGCGGTCCCGCAAATAGAAGACCGGCCCCATCGCGCGTAGAGCTTTCTCTACGCTTCAACGTTACCACGTTGACCCTATGGTGTCAAAGGGGAAATACTGCTTCGCCGTCTATATGAGCGTACCCCGGGAGCGGCGCCGTTGGGAAGAACGCGCCGATCCCCAGGGCTTGTATCGCCTCCTTGCGTTCGTGTCCCCGCGAACTGGACCGCAACACTCACACGCCTGGCTGCGCGGCCGCGCAAGCCCGCTGGAACATGCCTTACATAATTGCCTGGCGTTCGCTTGGAAACCCGCCAACCGCCGGGACGATCCGCGGCCCGGTTAGCGTCCGTCTCCATGCAGGCTCTATTCTAAGGCCAACGCGGCCTCAATTACAATCAATATGAATATAGGAAATGGTGCCTACCATCGAAGAGTTTGGGGGTTTTCGCAGGAAAGACAAGAAAAGCGGGCGATTCCCTGCGGCAGAGGGCGCGGCCTGCAACAGGTTGGAGGCATGATCCGCCGGCGCAAGCGGTTTGGCGCCCGCCGCGGACACAACAGGCGCTGGCGGATGCGGGCTATCGCTGGCTCGGCGGCTACTGCTGATCGCCGGGATGCAAGGCGGCTTCCGCCTCCATGCTCTCGCGGCGCAGGTCAAAGAGCCCCAAGTGCTCCAACCAGAGACAGAAGAGCCCGGCAAGGAAGACGGGGATGAGGTTCATGAGGTGCGCCGTAATCGCGACGGCCTGAGCGGTGGCCATGCTCACATGAGGCGCCGCCAGCAACAACCCCGCCACAATGCCGAAATGGAACTGGCCCACGAAACCCGGCGCAATGGGCACCACGATCGCCACGGCCAGCAGCGCCTGCACGACGAAGGGCGTGTACCAGGGCGCTTCGATGTGGAAGGCCCACAGGAAGAAATAAACGCTCAAGACGAAGCAACCCCACGTCAGGAGCGAGAAGCACACGGACTTGGCCATGTCGCTTGGCGATCGGAAGATATGCAACCCCTGCGCGAACTGCATGAGCATACGATGGACGCGCCTGGCGAGCCCCTGGGACACAAAGCCCAGACAACGGTCGGAGATCCGCACGGCCAGATCTTGGTTCACATACAGCAGGCTCAACATGGCGATCAACCCCACCGTCAACCCCACCGTCACCGCGGTGGCGATTTGCACCATGCCGGGGGGCACAAGGAAGGGCTCCTGCCCGACCAACAGTTCGGCGGGTATGTACACGGCGCCCATGTAGTGGAACGCGGCGACGGCCATCAGCAGCACCACGACAAGGCCGATCACGTCGGTCACCCGATCCAGGGTGACCAGGGCCATCCCCTTCACAAAGGGGATGGGCGTCAGGCGGCTGAGGATGAAGGCGCGGATGATTTCGCCAGCGCGGTAGGCCAAGGCGAAATTGGCGAGGAAACCGATTTGGGTGGCGCTAAACATGGCGCGGAATGACGCGGGCTCGGTGGCGCGGACAATGTAGGACCAACGTTGGACCCGCAGGAAAAAAGAGAGCCACACCAAACCCTTTGCGGCGAGGAGCCAACCCACGTGGACCTGGCTCAGTGCTTCGCCCAGCGCCGGCCAATCCGTGTCGCGGAACAACCAAGCGATAAGCAGCGCCGTTACGCCTAGGCTTATCGTTATCGCGAGAAAACGCCGCACCGCCTACTCCTCTCGTTCCTGTGCCGAACCATGCATCAGCTCATGGGCCAGCGCGTCCACGGCGTGATGAAACGCTTCCAGGGGACCTGTGTTTTCCAGGACCCAGTCCGCCAGCACGCGCTTCGTCTCCGGCGGGGTTTGCGCATCGATCCGCCGCGCCGCTTCGTCATGGGTCCAGCCCCGTGACGCCATCAGCCGGCGAACGCGCTCCTCCCGGGGCGTGTCGATGAGAATGAGCCCCCAAAGGCATTTAGGGCGGACCCCGTCTTCGCCGATGAGCGCGGCGTCGACGATGATCAACCGTTCGCCCTGCCGGCCCAACTCGCGGGCTTTCCGCGCAATGTTGCGGTAGATGAGGGGATGGGTGATGGCGTTGAGGCGCGCCAAGGCCCGCTCATCGGCAAACACTAACGCGCCGACCTTCCGCCGGTCGATCCCTCCATCCGGCGACGCAACGTCGCCGAAGACCGCGGCAATCGCCTCCACGGCCTCGCCCCCGGGCGCCAATAGTTCATGGCCGACGCGATCCGCGTAGATCACGGGGAGGCCGTGGGCTTCAAAGCGCTTCGCCGCCTCCGTCTTGCCGCTTCCAGCTCCGCCCGTCAGTCCGACAAGCCGGCCGTTGGGGACCCCATCCTTGCAGGCATTCACGGCGTCTCGCCGCCAGCCGCCGCGGGCTCGCCATCCTTCCGATTGCAATACTGAGCCACCGCACTCTCTAACTCGCCGCGGACCGAAAGGATACGATACACCAACTCGCGTAGCGGCCCTCTTCCCCCCGGCGCTGTCGTAACCCAGTGAGCCTCGGCCTTCGCCTCGGACGCCGCATCGGCCACGGCGACCGCGAGCCCCACGATACGCATCGCCGTAAGGTCTATGAGATCATCGCCCAGAAAGGCCATTTCCTCAAGGGGCACGCCGTGTTGTTCGCTCAACTCCCGGCACACCCGCCCCTTGTCCTTCACCCACGTGACACAGTCCTCGCACTGCCACAGCTTCGCCACCGCCTCGACGGCCGCGCTGCCCATGCCGGTGACGAGGGCGATCTTGCCGCCCGACGCCCGCCATACCGTAAACGCGGCGGCGTCGCGGGCGTGCACCGCGCGGAAGGGCCGGCCTTCACCGTCGAAGAACAGCAGGCCGTCGGTAAGCACCCCGTCTACATCGCACACGATGAACTGGACGCGGCGCAAGCGTGTTTCTAAATCCATGGCGGATCTTGTCTCCGTATGTTTCTTGTGCATGGGACGCGGTGGGACGTCCGGCGCGCAAGCAGGCCGGACACACTCGGGAACGCCCCCTGAATGATCGAGCAAAGCTGGACGCCGGGTGGGGAGGCGTGGACGGGCCACGCCAGGACGCGCCTCATGCGAGCGTAGCACGCCGGCCCCTCCCACGCCAAACCCAGGCGCTTTTCTTCGCGCCGACGTTTGCCGCTGAAATGGGACGCCGGCGTTCACCAGGCGGCCACGGCCTCAATCCCCGTTGCCGGCCGATAGGTTGTTGCTTACCTGCTGGAGGATTTGGGCCGCTACTTGGTTTGGACTGTAGCCTCCGGGCAGCCGCACGAAGGGCTTGCCATGGGCGTCGCAAAACTGTTTGACGTCGCCCATGGAGTGGCTGGACCAACGGATGGCCAGCATGACGACGGCGACTTCGGGCCGGGTCACGTGAGGCTCAAGGAGGTTGACGCTCTGGTGACCCGTCGTGTTGACCCAGACGAGCTCGGAAAGGCCGAAGGCCTCCTCCAAGGACTTTTTCGCATCAGGACGCTTCTCTCCGCCGATGAGCACGACCGTCTTGTTCCGCAAGTAGGCCGCGGCTTCGCCAACTTCGGGCGACTGTTCCTTGTAGGCCGGGGCGGAATGGGCCGTGGGGTTGCGTGCGAGGTAGCGGTCGATCTCATGCATCACGCGCCGGAAACCCTGAGGCATGTCGTCGCCGCCGGCCGTGTCGGCCAGAGGCAAGAGCGCGTGGCGCAACTCAGGGTTGCTCGGAGGGACGTTGTGATTGAGCAGCCGCTCCACTGACTCCGTCACCTTTTTCCAATGTTGCGCCTCTTCTTCCACGGACGCGCCCTGGTCAAGCTTCTTAACGTGGTAGCGAATCCGATTAAAGAGGTTCTTGATTTCCTTGGCGCGATCCTTTCGTTGACGGACGCCGTCCTCCAGAGCCGTTAGCCGCGCCCGGAGTTCGTCCACCCCGGCGGGGTCCGCGTAGTCGGTAGCGCGCATGTATTTCGGAATGTAGATGCGCAGCTCGTGGGATACCTGGCGGAGCCAGTGGTGGACGGCGACTTGGTCCGCGTCCTCCTTGCCCCCGACCAGGCCCGCGGCGGCGCGGACCATGGCTTGGGCCTCGGCGGCGAGGTCGACGGCCTGCTCGTGGAGCTCCCGGTAGTCGCTGTCCGCCTCGCCAAGCTCTTGCGCGACGCGCACCGTCTCGGCCATGGCCTCGTAGCAATCGGCGAGCTGGCAATAGAGCTTAGGATCCCCGGGCGAAGGCGCGTTACGTCCACTCATCCATAGAAAGCAATCGGGGAGTTGGGACGCTTCTCCGATGATCTCCTGATCGCGGGGCTTGATCTGGACCTCGAAGTCGTACTCCCGGCTCATGAGGTCCTGGCGCTCCGCCGCCCAACGGGACGCTTTGGCCTTCACCATGCACCGTTGCTGGATGTTCCTAAGTTCGCTGGGGCCGATGCGGGGAATGCCCTTGAGGGGATCCTCTTGCGCGGGCGGCGCGGTCTCCTGGGTAAACTGGCTGTGGAAATGCTCCGGCCGGAGTTCGGCGATGTTCGGCGGCAGTTCGGCCGTCTCCGTCTCCTCTCCGTGGCCGGGGTCATCCTCCACGGCGCTGTCCCAGCACTTCTTTTCGTCGAGTACACGTATTACGTTTTCACAAACGCTATAGAGGGCATCCCGGAACTCCTTGTTTTCGTCGCAGGCTTTATCTAGTGTATCGATTATGAGTCTCAAATCGCCGGATAGGTCCCTATCCATCCTTTTTCGTCTCCTTTTTTCAGTATTGTCTTTGTCATGTAAACTGTCAAAGGCTCGCCGAGACCATACGCTAGAATTGAATTCCCGAAACAGCCCCCGCGATGCATCGCGGTCTCCTTTTCTAAACATCGCCGCCGGCAGGGTTATGCGCGCTCCGCGAGGGACCCGAGGACCGGCACAGAACCCGAGGACCGGCACAAAGAAAACGCCCGCCAGAGCGGGCGGGCAGACAACACAAAGCGCCGCCACGGTGTGAAGGCCATCGCGGCGGCGGAGGGGTAGTGGGCGCGCCCCGTTAAGGCGGCGGCTTTACCGAAGACGGAACAGGACTGGTCATCTCCCCTAGGGCCGTGCTCAGGAGTTCGGCAATCACCTGATTCTGGGACGCGCCGCTGGCCTGGGCGGCCAGCCGCACCGCTTGGTAGACGGGCCCCGGCAGTTGCACGGTGAGCGCGACCGGCCTGGAGTCCGAGCGCGGCCCCGCCGCTTCCGCTCCGCCGCCCGCTTCGTCCTCCCCGCGGGGCAGGACGGCCAGCGCGGGCCGGGGCGTCTCGCGCCGTTCACTTGTCTGGTCCACGAAGATCCTTTCCTTGGTTGCCGCGCATCCGGCAATGGATGGCCGCTTCCCGTTCGGCGCGCGCCCACTGCCAACTGTAGCGGCATTTTTCTGGCAGATCCTGTAGAATAAGGACGGGGCGCGGCGCGATCCGCAGCGGCGGGAGTATAGAAGATCCTTGACAAAAACACAAGATGTCTCCAGCTTTCTCAATTGGCGCCGGTTCCGGAACGCCTCCAAGCGCGGCAAAACTTGGATTGCCAAAGGGCTTCTCGTGGCGGCGCTGCCGTTGCTCGCCTTGCCCGGCTGTGGACCGCGCTTCGACGACGTGGCCAATCTCGGCAACGGCCGCGAGACGATCGTGTGCTTTGGCGACAGCCTCACCCGCGGGCACGGCGCCAGCCCGGGGCGGGATTATCCAGCCGTCCTTTCCGCCCACCTCGGCCAGCCTGTCATCAATGCGGGCCGGGACGGGGACACAACGGCCACGGCGCTCAACCGGCTGGAGGAGGATGTTCTCGCGCATGCGCCGCGCCTGGTCATCGTAAAACTGGGCGGCAACGACTTCTTGCGCCGGCAAAGCCAGGAGCAAACGGCGCGGAATCTCGAGGAAATCGTGTCCCGTTGTGTTCAATCCGGGGCAATGGTGATGGTGGTCCACGCGAAATTTGGCCTGTTTCGGGACCCCTACCGGGACGATTTCCAGGCCATAGCGGAGCAGCATGGCGCGGTGTTCGTAGGCAACACCCTGCGCGGCATACTCGGGCGCCCCGCGCGCATGTCCGATCAGATTCACCCGAATGACGCGGGCTACGCGCTCCTCGCGGAGCGCATCGCCAACGTGGCTGGGCCGCTGTTGGAGGAAGCCGGCGCCGTCCGCGCCGCGGCCGCCAATTGACGGCGCCTTTCGCGCGCTGATACCATGGCGGCCGGCATAGGCGGTCTTGACCGTATTAGTATGGAGGAACATCAATATGAACATAAAGATCACTGGCCGTCATATGGAAATGACGGACGCGATCAAGCAGCACGTCGAGAAGTCGCTGGAGAAACTCCGGGCCCACTTTGATCGGGTTATGGAAGCCGACGTGGTGTTGACGGTGGAGAAGCCACACCGCCATATCGCCGATGTCACCTTGCACGCCAACGGCGTCCGGATTCACGCCGAAGAAGTTTCGCCAGACATGTACACCTCTGTCGACGCCGTCGCCGGGAAGCTGGACAAGCAGCTCCGCAAGTTCAAGGAGCGGGTCAAGAAGGCGCGGACCCGGAAGCTCGCCGAAGTCGCCTCCGACACCCAACCCGCCCTGGACGCCCTTGAAGCGGGGGACGCCGACGGCGCCGCCGAGAGCCCGGAGAACCAACGCCCCATCGTGCGTGAAGCCTTTGAAATGAAGCCCATGAGCGTGGAGGAGGCGGCCCTGCAGTTCGAATTGACTGGAGATCCCTTCATGGTGTTCCGGAACGCGGACACCGAGCACGTTAACGTCTTATATCCGCGGGAGGACGGCTCCCTCGGCCTCATCGAGCCCCAGTTCTAGGGCGTTCTCTTTCCAGCGCCGCGCCACCCGGAGCCTCGCATGGACACACAGAACCTCCCTGTCAACCGGAAGGCGAGCATCCCCGTGGCGCGCCTGCTGGACCGGATGGCGGACGATCTAGAGCTCGACGTTATCGCCGGATTCCAGGGTATTGGACGGCCTGTCCTGATCTCCGACATCAACCGCCCTGGCCTCGCGCTGAGCGGGTATCTGGACTACTTCGCCAACGACCGCGTCCAGATTCTCGGGAACACGGAAATCCATTATATGGAGCAGCTCTCCACGGCGGAGTTGGAAAGCCGTCTGGAGGGCATGTTTTCCTTTGAGATCCCCGTGTTCCTCCTCTCGCGGAACCTGCGCCCCCGTCCATTGTTCCTGGACATGTGCAACCGGCGGGGCATCCCCGTCCTTATCTCTAGGAGAACCACGGACGAGGTTATCAGCAGCATCATCCTCTTCTTGGCGGAGGAATTCAGTCCGGAGACCATCATCCACGCCACGGCGGTGGACTGCTATGGTGTCGGCTGCCTCATTGTGGGCGCGCCAGGCATCGGCAAGAGCGAGACGGCGTTGGAGCTCGTGGAGCGGGGGCACCGGCTTGTGGCGGACGACGTGGTGGCGCTCAAACGGGGCCGGGACGACGCGGTGTTCGCGGAGACCTCGCCGGTCATCGAGCACCACATGGAGATCCGCGGCGTTGGCATCATCGACATCAAGAGTGTGTACGGCGTGGGCCGGGTGCGGAACTCGGAACGGATCGGCCTCGTCGTGGAGCTGGAAGAATGGAACAGGGAAGCTCAGTATGATCGAACGGGCCTGAGCGACTCCTACGTGAACCTTCTGGGCGTGCGGGTGCCCTTTCTTCTGATTCCCGTGCGTCCCGGCCGCAACATCGCCATCATCGTCGAAGTCGCGGCGCTGAACCACCGGCTTAAGGAGCTAGGCGTTCATCCCGCGCAGCAGTTGAATCAGCGGTTGATGAGCCTTATGAACACCCCCAATGAGTGATCCGCTCCGCTTCGTGCTTGTCAGCGGCCTGTCAGGGGCGGGCAAGGGGCAGGCCCTCCGCTTTCTTGAGGATCTAGGGTATTACTGCGTCGACAATCTGCCCGCCCCGTTGATTCCGACGTTCGCCGACCTTATTCGCCGCGCGGGCCCGGGCAAGCGCCGGTTCGCCGTCTGTGTCGACGCGCGGACGGGCGAGGACTTGCGGAATGTTCCGGGGTTTCTCGAAGAAACCTCCGAAATGGGGATACGGCCGGAGATCGTCTTCATGGACAGCTCCGACGCGGTGCTGCTCCACCGGTACAGCGAGTCCCGGCGCCGGCATCCGTGCGCCCCGGCGGGCAGCGTGGAGGAAGGCATCCGGCGGGAACGGGAGATCCTGGAGCCCATCCGCGCGCGGGCGGATCTGCTGTTGGACACGAGCGCTTCCAGCGTCGCCGAGTTGCGGGAACACATCGCCACGGTCTTCCTCGACAAGAAGGGTCCGGGCAGCCTGGTGATCACGGTGATGTCCTTTGGGTTCAAGTATGGCGCGCCGCCCGAGGCGGAAATGTTGTATGATGTTCGCTTTCTCCCGAACCCTCACTACGATCCGGAGATGCGCCCGTCCACGGGAACGGATCCGGCTGTCCGGGATTACGTGCTGCGCAACGACGACGCGCGGGAGTTCCTGGAGCGGATTAAGAACCTGTTGAAGTTTCTTATGCCCCGTTACGCCGCCGAACCCAAGTCCTATCTCACGGTCGCCGTGGGGTGTACGGGCGGCCGCCACCGTTCGGTCGCGGTGGCGCAGGAAATCGCGCTGTTTCTCCGATCACTGAAGTACGAAGTCCGCGTCCGTCACCGGGACGTGGGCCGGGAAGGTTGAGTCAACCCCTGTTCTCCAAGGAGCCCTTCTATGGATCATCCGATCTATTTCATATTCGGTTGTCACTCGCACCAGCCCACGGGGAATTTCGATCATGTTTTCCAAGACGCCTACGAACGGGCCTACAAGCCGTTCCTGGACGTCTTCGAGCAGTATCCGGGAATTAACGTCACGCTTCACTTTACGGGCCCGCTCTTGGATTGGATCCTCGCCAACGAACCGAAATTCCTCGGCCGGCTCCGGGAGCTGGCCCACGCTGGGCGCGTGGAGATGATGGGCGGCGCGTATTATGAGCCGCTTATTTGCGCCATCCCGGAGCGGGACAGCATCGAGCAGATCCAGCGGATGATCGCTTTTTGCGAGAAGCACTTTGGCGCCCCCCCCCGAGGCATGTGGCTTGCCGAGCGGGTGTGGGAGCCTCATATGCCCCGCATCCTGGCCCAAGCGGGCGTCGAATACACGGCGCTGGACGACGCCCATTTCCAGTATTCGGGCCATAGCGCCGATTCGCTTTTCGGATATTACGTGACCGAGGACGAAGGGTACGCCGTCAAGGTTTTTCCCATCCTGAAGCAGCTCCGTTATAATATACCCTTCCGCCAGGTCCACGAAACTATCGAATACCTTCGACGCCACCGGGATCCGGCCTCTCCCCGTTGCGCGGTGATCCACGACGACGGCGAGAAGTTCGGCGTGTGGCCGGAGACCCACACCAGCGTGTACGAGAAGGGCTGGCTCGCGGAGTTCTTCCAAGGCTTGCTCAACGAGCGCGATTGGCTCCGATGCGCGACCTATTCAGAGTATATGGCGGATGCGGGCGCCCTGGGACGCACCTACCTGACCTGCGCGTCCTATGAGGAAATGATGGAGTGGGCGCTGCCGCCCTCCATGCAGCGTCGGCTGAAACGGTTGAAGGACGAAGCGGCGGCGGATCCCGAACGGGCCGAAGAGCTCGCGCTGTTCACCCGGGGCGGATTCTGGCGCAATTTTATGGCAAAATACGACGAAAGCAACAATATGCAGAAGAAAATGCTTTTCGTCAGCCGAAAAATCGCGAAGGTCCCGAAGTCCAAGCAAGACGGCGCGTACGAAGAGGCGCGCCGCTTGCTCCACGAGGGCCAGTGCAACTGCGCCTATTGGCACGGCGTCTTCGGGGGATTGTATCTCAATCATCTGCGCACCGCCGTGTATGATCGCCTCATCTCCGCGGAGAAGGCGGTCGATTCGCTCACGCGCCGGGGAACACAGTGGGGCGCTTCTCATGTTCTCGATTTTGACGCCGATGGCCATGATGAGGTCATCCTGGAGAACGCCCGTGCCTCCCTGGGCTTCAGCCCCCGGGACGGCGGGACCCTCTTTGAATTGGACTACAAGGACAAACCCTTCAACTTCTGCAACACGCTCATGCGCAGGGATGAGACCTACCACGACACCTTGCGGGAAGGGCTTCCCCAGGAAGCAGACGGCGGCGGCCATAGCATTCACGAGATTGTGCGCGCCAAGGAGGCGGGCCTGGAGGCTTACCTCGTCGAGGATCCGTACCGGCGGGCGTCTCTGCGCGACCATTTTCTCGACGCCGGCGTGACTCCCCAGGATCTCCGGGCGTGCGCGTTTGAAGAACGGGGCGATTTCGCCACGGGGATGTATATGGCGGCGACAAAACAACGCTCCGCCTCGTTCACCCGGGAAGGTTGGGTTACGCGCGCGGAGGGACAGTCCGTGGCTGTCCGGCTCACGAAGACCGTCCAATTGCCGCGGGATGCATCGGCGTTTCAGATTCGCTATGCTATCGAAAACCTGTCGGACAATGAGCTGGACACGGTCTTCGCGGTTGAATTCGGAGTGAATCTGCTGACGGGATCCAGTCCCGACCGTTACTATTGCTCCGACGACGCGAATCTGAACAGCGCTCAGCTCGGCGTCCTGACCCGTTGGGACAACCTGACCCATATCGCGCTGCGGGACGATTGGCAACGCCTGGGTTTGTCTATTCGTATGGACCGCGCGGCGGCCGTCTACTGCTTCCCAATCGAAACGGTGAGCCAATCCGAGGGCGGCCAGGAGCGGATCTACCAGGGCAGCGCCGTCTTGCCGTCTTGGCCGCTCCGCATTCCGCCTGGAAAGCAAGCGGCGTTGGGCCTGACTGTTGAAATGACGGATACAGGGGCTGACAACTGATGTGTGACGAAATCACGGAAGAAATGGTCATCGTAAACCCGCTGGGCATGCACGCGCGCCCCGCGGCGACATTGGTGCAGACCGTGCTTAACTACGAGTGCGACATCACGATTCAAAAGAACGGGCGCCAGGTGAACGCCAAGAGCATCATGGGCCTTTTGACCCTCGCGGCGGCCCACGGAAGCCAGGTGTCCGTGACGTGCAAAGGCCCCGACGCCAAGGAGGCGATGGACGCCGTGCGGAGCCTTTTTGAATCGGGATTCGGGGAAGAATAGCCCGTGGAAATCGTCCTGCATGGCATAGGCGTCAGTCCCGGCATCGCCATAGGTCCCGCCGTGACCTTTGGTCTGAAGAGCCTCGACATTCCCAAGTACACCATCGGCGACCCGGACAAGGAGTTGCAGCGCTTCCGCTCCGCCGTGGAGTCGGTGCGGCAGGATCTCCACGCGTTGAAGGAGCGGACCACGCAGGAGATCGGCGCCCGGAACGCCGCAATCTTCGACGCCCATATCATGGTGCTGGAAGACGTTGTGCTGCACGAGGAGATTGAGCAGCGGCTGCGCGGCGAGAAGTGCAATGTCGAATATGTTCTTGACGATCTCATCGCCCGCCAGAGCAGCGTCATGGAGTCGCTGGAAGACCCTACCTTCCGGGAGCGGATGCGCGACATTCTCGACGTGGGCAAACGGATCCTCGGCAAGCTCCTTGACACGGAGTTAGAGAGCCTGGAGCACCTGGGACGCCCCAGCGTCATCGTCTCCCACGACCTCTCCCCTTCCGATACGGCCAAGATCGACTTGGAAAACGCCTTGGGGATCGCCACCGACGTCAGCGGCCCAACGTCGCACACGGCCATTCTCGCACGGGCCTTCGAGGTCCCGGCGGTCGTCGGATTGACGAACGCCTGCGCCCACGTGCACGCCGGCGACCAGATGATCGTGGACGGCGGCAAGGGGGTCGTGGTCGTCCGGCCCAGCGCCGAAACCCAGCGTCACTACGAACAAGAACAGCGGAAGGAGCAGGAGCAGCGCCGCGTGCTTTTG
>SLHB01000444.1 GCA_007136375.1 Candidatus Hydrogenedentota bacterium | reverse complement strand
CTATGCCGACAACAACGCCAAGCTTTTGCGCGAATTGCAGGGATGGCGGGATCCCGACGCGCGGCGGTCCCGTTTCGTGTGTTGCGCCGCCTACGTGGACCCTGACGGACGGCGTTTCGTCGACCGCGGATCCGTGGAAGGGCGGATCGCCTTAGAACCGAGAGGAAGCGAGGGCTTTGGCTACGATCCCATTTTCATTCCAGACGGGTGGGAGGAGACGTTCGCCGAGTTGCCTCAGGAGATCAAGCACGCGATCAGCCACCGGGGCCGGGCCTTCGCTAAGCTCAAAGCCTTTTTGGAGACGTTGTATTGATTGTGGTTTCGGCCTCGCCCGAGGGTATCCAGCGGGCGGCGGACGCTATTCGGCAGGGGGAGGTGGTCGCCTATCCGACCGAGACCGTGTACGGCCTGGGGGTGGACCCTTTTTCAGAGGACGCCTTGGCGCGCCTTGCCGCGGTCAAGGGACGGGAATCCCCCAAGGCTGTCCTGTTGGTGATCGGTGATGCGGCGCAACTCGACGGCCTTGTCACCTCCGTTTCGCCCTTGGCGCGTGCGTACATGGACGCGTTCTGGCCCGGTCCGCTGTCTCTCCTGTTTCCCCGGTCTCCCGCCCTGCCGGAGGCGCTGACAGGGGGCAGCGACAAGGTGTGCGTCCGTTGTCCGTCCAGCACGGTGGCCCGGGGCCTCTGCCTGGCGGTGGGCGGTCCGGTGACGTCCACGTCCGCCAACCGTACGGGAGGCGAACCGGCCTCTCATCTAGCGCAGGTGAATCTGGATAATGTAGCTGTCGGCGTGGACGGAGGCGCCTTGCCCGCCCGGCAGCCGTCCACGGTGTACGACCCGGATGAGAATGTGATACACCGTCCCGGGGCGATTGGCGCCGAGCAGCTCGAAGCCATCCGGCCGTCCTAAACAAAGAGGCGCCCGGCGCCTCGCTGGATTCGCGGGAATTCCTCCGTGGAACCCCACGAAACTAGGCTGAAACCGGTTCACTATTTACGGAATCCGGGGGCCATATTTACGACAGGGCCACTTTTCGGGAAAAGGGGGGCCGCTCCATGTGGGGCCATCCCGAGAACGTTCGCCCGCGCGGAAGGTAAGCGATCATGATCCTCACGCCCAAACAGATCGTTGCGGAGCTTGACACCTACATCATCGGCCAAGACGACGCCAAGCGTAAGGTGGCCATCGCCTTGCGCAACCGCTGGCGCCGTCAGCAGCTTGGGGAGGATCTGCGGGACGAGGTCGCCCCGAAAAACATCATCATGATAGGCCCCACCGGCGTTGGAAAGACCGAGATCGCCCGGCGGCTGTCCAAGCTGGCCGACGCTCCCTTCATCAAGGTGGAAGCTTCCAAGTTCACCGAAGTGGGCTATGTCGGCCGGGACTGCGAGTCCATGATCCGCGAACTTACGGAGGTCGCCGTCGGCATGATTCGGGAGGAAAAAGAACGGGAGGTCCAGGCGAAGGCCCGCGAAAACGCGGAGGCCCGCTTGCTGGACATACTGCTGCCGCCGTCGCCGCGCCAGGGCGGCCCGCGGGGTTACCGTCCCGGCGACCCCGAGGCGGGCGATGAAGGGCCCGCGCCGCAAGTGGTGGAAAGTCCGGACGCCGAGGCCCGCACGCGGGAGATCATCCGGAAGAAGCTGGAGCGCGGCGAACTGGACGAGCGCGAGGTGGATGTCGAGGTGCGGGAGCAAGGCTCCCAGAGCATGATGCAGGTGTTCTCCAACACCGGCCTGGAAGAGATGGGCTTCAACTTCCAGGACATGCTCGGCAAGCTCATGCCCCAGCGCAAGCAGACTCGGCGGACCACGGTGGCCGAGGCGCGCCGCCTTCTTGAACAGGAGGAGGTCCAAAACCTCATCGACATGGAGGCCGTGACGCGGGCGGCCATCGAGCGCACCGAGAACGCCGGGATCGTGTTTCTTGACGAGATCGACAAGATTTCGGGACGCGGCGGCGGCCAGGCCGGCCCGGATGTCTCCCGCGAAGGCGTGCAGCGGGACATACTGCCCATCGTCGAGGGCAGCACCGTCACGACGAAGCATGGCCCGGTCCGGACGGATCACATCCTCTTTATCGCGGCCGGCGCCTTTCACATGTCGAGCGTGAGCGATCTCATTCCCGAGCTTCAAGGCCGTTTTCCCATCCGTGTGGAGCTGGAGTCATTGGGCGCCGCGGATTTTCATCGCATCCTGCGCGAGCCTAAGAACAGCCTCGTCAAGCAGTACAAGGGCATGTTGGAAACGGAAGGGGTCGCCCTGCATTTCACCGACGACGCCGTGGAGGCCATCGCGGGTTTCTGCGAGAAGGTCAACAACGAGACGGAGAACATCGGCGCCCGCCGCCTTCACACCATCATGGAAAACCTGTTGGAGGATATCTCCTTCGAAGCGCCGGACCGCCGGGGCGAGGAACTCACCATCGACGCGGCGGAGGTGGAGCGGCGCCTGTCCGGCCTGTTGGAAGATCAGGAACTGAGCAAGTACATCTTGTGATACGCTTCCCCGAGCTAGAAACCCTGGGCCTTGTTACGGCGGCCTTTACAGACAAGAGCGACGGTGACTGCTCGCTCTCCACGGGTGGGGAGGCCGCGCGCCGCCGCGCGTGCAGCCGTTTGGGCATGGACTTCGAGGCTCTTGTCTGCGGGCAACAGGTCCATGGGGTTACGGTGGCCGAGGTGGACGCCGCCGACAAGGGGCGGGGAGGGAGCGTTTGGAGCGAAGGCCTGCCAGACACGGACGGCCTCATCACCCGGCGCGCGGCGTTGCCCTTGGCCGTCTTGGCCGCGGATTGTGTGCCGGTCTTCCTCTATGACCCGGAACGGCGCGCTGGCGGCGTGATCCATGCGGGCCGGGAAGGCGTGCGGCAGGGCATCGCCGCCGCCGCCGTGGAGGCGATGCGCCTCCGATTCGATTGCCGCGCGGCCAACATCCACGTGGTTATTGGCCCTTCGGCGGGTCCGTGTTGTTATGAAGTCAGTCCGGAGATGGCCGCCGCCTTCGAGGCCCTTGGCTTGCCCACCCGGGGACGGATGCTTGACCTGTGGGCCGCCAACCGGGCGCAACTGGAAGGCGCTGGCGTGCCTGGCGAGCAGGTCGCCGTTTCGGGCCAGTGCACCATCTGTAGCGGCGCCTACCACTCTTACCGCGCCGCGCCGGAAACGGGCCGGAACATCGGCTTGTTCATGTTGCGCTAGGGGCGCGAGTCCTACACGAAGACCACGGTCTTGTTCTCGTACCGGATCACCCGGTGTTGTATGTACGCCAGCACGGCGTTAGCTAACGCCTGCTTCTCCAAGGCCCGCCCCTTCCGTTTGAGCTCCGTGATGTTGTCCTTGTGGGAGACCCGTTCGACCACCTGCTCGATGATCGGTCCCTCGTCCAGCTCTGCCGTGGCGAAGTGCGCCGTCGCGCCGATGACCTTCACTCCCCGGTTGTAAGCTTGGCGGTAGGGGTCCGCGCCCTTGAAGGAGGGAAGGAAGCTGTGGTGGATGTTGATGACGTCCTTGCCGTAGGCCTTCAAAAAGTCCCCGCTGAGGATGCGCATGAACCGGGCTAGGACCAAGAAGTCCGTGGCGCCGCGGACCCGCTCCAGGATCGTTTCCTCGTTTTCCTTTTGCGTCTCGGCCGTGAACGGGACGTGGTGGAAGGGGACGCCGTGCGCCGCCGCCGTCTCTGCGAGATCCGGGTGATTGCTGATGACGAAGGGGATTTCGACGGGCAGCTCCCGGCTACGCTGCCGATAGAAGAGATCGACGAGACAGTGGTCGAACTTGGACACCAGGACGCCCATTCGAGGCTTGCGGGGCGCATAGTGGATGGACCAGGCCGCGCCGAGTTCTGTCGCGATGACGCCCCACCGGGATTCGAAGGCCTGCTTGTCCACCTTCCCCTCGGAGAAGCTGAACTCAACCCGCATGAAGAAGCGTCCGCCGAAGGGATCCGTCGTGTACTGGTCGGAATTGATGATGTTGCCCTTGTGCTGGAATATGCAATCCGACACCCGGGCCACGATGCCCTGTTGGTCCGGGCATTGTATGAGCAATACCGCTGTTTCCATGGCGCCCTCTTTCGTCGCGTGGGACGGTCTCTCCGCCCCTAGTCCCTGGCTGGCAAGAGGCTCAGGATCTCCCGCTCCAATTCCGGTCGCAAGCTTTCCTCGGTGAAATCGGCCAGAACGCGTTCCCTGCCCTGCCGGCCGAGCCGTTCCCGAAGCTCCGGATCCCCCAGAAGCGTGTCCAACTTCTCCACAAGATCGTCCACGGAGCCCGTCTCCACAAGTAGCCCGCTCACGCCATCGGCCACGGCCTCGGGGATCCCCCCATTGCGCGCCCCGACCACAGGCTTACCGAAATAGTTCGCCTCAAGATACACGACGCCAAAGCTTTCGATATCGGCCTTAGGTTCCGTGACATAAAGGCTCGGCATTACGAAGATGTCGCAAGTGTTGAAGAAGTCGGTTATGTCGCGGTTGCCAGGAAAGACGACATAGTCCTCCACGCCGCGTTCCCTGGCCAAGGCCTTCAGTTTTTCTAGATCTGGACCCACCCCCGCGGCGATATAGAGCACGTCCGGATACTTCTGCACAAGCCGCGGCAGCGCCTCGACGACGAGGTGCTGACCTTTCCTATGGATGATGTGCGCGACGGTGAGCAGCGTCAGCTTTCCATCCAACCCGTTGTGTACTCGGAAATCTTGAGGATCGTGAATGGGCTGGAGACGCTCGGGAGCAATCCGAGGGTGAATGACCGCGACCCGGCCAGGAACCGCGCCGGTTTCTTCTAGCGCGTTCTTGGTCCAATGGCTGATCGCTATACAACGGGCGGCGTGTTTGAGCGCCTGCCGCCGGAGCGCCGCGCCCACCGGGCCCCGTTTCCGCAGGAGTTCGCTGCCGTAGGCGTGGATCACGTAGGGAATGCCAAGAAGCCGGCACACGACGCTGGAAAGCGCCACG
>SLHB01000114.1 GCA_007136375.1 Candidatus Hydrogenedentota bacterium | reverse complement strand
GGCGAGAACTCGCAGGCGTCGGTCAGCTTCACGCCGATCTCATCGCCGGCGTTGAGCAATTGATGGATGGTCCGGTTGTTCTCGGTGTTGGCCATGGCCGGATAACCCGGCGACCACCGGGTGCCCTGGTTCGTTCCGCCGTAGCCCATGATCTCCCGCAGAAGATCGTGAAGGTAGTCGGCCATGTCCTCGGCGACGCGATCCGAGAGGCCTTGCAGGTACAGCGTCGATTCGGAATCGCCGCTCTTACGGAAGGCGGTGATGTGCTCGTCCACCTGGGGACCGGACGTGGAGATCTGGACGCCCACGGCGTCGTAGAGGCCCGAATCCTTCGGCCGGTAGTACTGGGCCGGCGAGATCAGGTCCTTCTTGCCCGAGCCCACCACGACGGTGAAGTCGAACCGGGCGACTTCCTTCTCCAGATTCTCGGGATCGTAGACGATGATCTCGTCGCCCTCGGCCTGGCAGGGGTAGATGGCGCAGAGCCCCATCGGCTGCACCCAACCTTCGCCGTTGGCGCGCTCCACCCATTCTTCGAGGAGCTTGTCCAGCTTCTCCTGGGTTTCGCCTTGCTTCTCGCGGGACTTGGAGCCGCCAAACTTCCAGTTCAAGGCAAAGAGCGTCTTCTTGTCGAGCCGTGGCGCGAAGTCCTTGAGCGGAATCTCCACCTTCTTGAAGGGGACCCAGGGGCTGTCCACCTTCGCATGGCTCTCGAAGGAGACCTCGCGGCGAGGCAGCGTGGCGCGGAGCTTTTCGTCTTCTTTCGCCTTCTTCTTCGCCTTTTCGAACTGCTTGCGGAGCTTCTCGATGTTGCTTTCCAGAAGCTTGCCCTTGCCATTGTCTTCGCCCACAAGCTTGTTCATGACGTTCACGCCATCCATGGCCGTCGGGCAGTAGAACACGTTCGGCCGCATCTCCTCGAGATCTTCCTTGCCGGCCAGGGCGACGTAGGCCGCGTGCCGGTCATTCACGGGCGCGCCGCCCACGAGGACCGGCAGATGGTCCAGGCCTTGCTCTTCCATCATCTGGGAGACCGTGATCATGTGGTTCGACGTCTGTACAAGCAACGCGGACATGCCGATGGCGTCGGCGTTGTACTTCTTCGCGTTGTCGAGGTAGTCCTGGAGCGGCGTCATCACGCCAAGGTCGATGACGCGGTAGCCGTAGTTCTCGAACAGCGTCCGGGACAGGTCTTTCCCGATGGAGTGCACGTCCTGATACACCGTGCCCAGGATGATCGTGCCCTTGTACTGGATCTCGTCGTGAATATCCGCGCCTGTCTTGGACTTCATGTACTGTTCCAGGAAGCCCATGACCTGCTTCATCACATCCGCCGACTTCAGCAGGTGCGGCAGGGACACCTCGCCCCGGGCGAAGCCGTCGCCCAACTCCTGCATGGCCACCATAAGGTAGTCATTGATGAAGGCCAGGGGCTCGTGCTTTTCGATGGCCTTGACGGCCTCCAGCACGATCTTGTCGGCGTACTCATAGGTCTTGCCTTGGAACTCGACCGAACCCTTCTCCCGCTGCTTGAATCCATCCTTGATCTTCTCGCAGATGGCCGACTCCAGGGGCAAGTCATCGTAGGACGTGCGCCGCTCGACCACCTTGCCCTTCTTGCGCTCGGCGATGTCCTCAAGATCGGCGAAGGCGTCCATATCCCGCTCCATGATGACCTTCATGCAGAGGTCATAGTCGCCTTTGTCGATCTCACTGACCACGACATAATGGTTCGGGTTCACAATGGCGCCGTCCAAGCCGCGCTTCCGGCCTTCGTCAAGAAACACGGAGGTCAACACCTTCCGCATGTAGGGCTTCTTGGCCAGGCCGTTCGTCAGGTTGCCGACGCCCACGCAGGTCTTGAGATCGGGATGAATATCCTTCACCATCTCGATAGCCTTCAGGGACTCGAGGGCGAAGTTCGTCGTTTCGTCAGACTCCGATCCCAAGGGGAAGATGTTCACATCGATGAGGAGCTGATCCGGCGTAACGCCGTATTCTCCGGCGCGATCCACAATCTGCTGGGCCAGATCGCGCTTTTCCTCGGCCGTGCTGCCCGGCCCCGACGGCCCGGTGCAGAGGCCGATGTAGAGGGGATCGTGGGCCTTGGTCGCCTCCAACACCTCGTCGATCTTCAGGAGACCGGGGGCGGACTCCTCCATCGAGATGGAGTTGATGATGGGCCGGCCTGGATACACCTTGATGGCTTCCACGAGGGCGTCCACGGCGAAGGAGTCGATGCACATGGCGCCGGCGAAGTCCGTCGTCTGCTTGTGCACAACCTCCTTGAGCACGTCGGTCGTGTCCACGACGTTGGAGTCCATGCACACATCGATGATACTCAAGCCAAGACCCTGCACCTGTTCGTGGATAACCTCCTCAAGATCCTCGTGACGGATGCCTTCTTCGTTCTCGACGGCCTCGCGGACTTTCTTCGATCCGCGCACGTTGAGGCGCTCGCCAATGCGAATGAGCTCCTTGGAGCTGTCCACCTTGACGGCGTTCTGCGGGCCCGAAACGTATACGGACGCGTCCGCTTTCCGCTCCTTCGGCTTGCAGCCTTTGACCGTTTCGGCGATGGCCGAGATGTGCTCCGGCGTGGTGCCGCAACAGCCGCCCACGACACTGACGCCGTACTCCTCCACGAACTGCTTGAGGTAGCCCGCCAGCTCTTCCGGCGGGAACTTAAAGACGGTGACCCCGTCTTCCGATTCCGGCAAGCCCGCGTTGGGGATGACGGAGATGGGCAGCTTGGAGAAGCGCGACAGCTTCTCGACCGTCGGAATCATGAGATCCGGACCGATGCTGCAATTGATCCCAAAGACGTCGATGCCAATGCCCTGCATGGTCACCAAGGCGGCGTGGATGTCCGTGTTGAAGATCTGCATCTTCGCGAACTGGTCCACCGTCACCTGCGCCATGATGGGGACGCTCTTGTTGAGCTCGGCCATGGCCTTTTGCGTGCCCATCACGGCCGCCTTGAGTTCGAGCACGTCTTGTTGCGTCTCGTGCAGGATCACGTCCGCGCCGCCCTCGATAAGGCCGAGGGCTTGATGATAGAAGTTGTCCACGATTTCCGGGAAGGTGGACACGGTAAGCGTGGCGTCCGTGCTCGACAAGACGCGGTTGGAGGGTCCAACGGACCCGACCACGTAAAGGGGCCGCCCGTCGTAGGCGGGATCCTTCCGGTACTCTTCACGCGCCCTCACGGCCAATTCAGCCGAGTAGCGGCTGAGCGTGCGCGCGAACTCCTCGTAGGACAGCTTGCGGATGTCGTCGCCGTAGGGGTTGGGCGCGAAGTTGGTGAGGTCCAGATCCTTAAAGTCGTATTCCGCGAACCGCATGGGCGAGGCGCCGAAGGTGTTGGTCTCCACGGCGTTGGCCCCCGCCTGGTAATAGGCGAGGTGAATATTCTTGACCTCCTCGGGCTTGGAAAAGCTCAGGAGGTCGGAAAGCATGCGGAAGTCGGCGCCCCCGAAGTCGGCGTCGGTCACGCCGAGATTCTGGATCATCGTGCCCATGGCGCCATCCAGCACAACGACTTGCTCTTTCAAGGTTTCAAGAAAACTCATGGCTATAGTTGGATTACCTCAAGTTGTGGTTCTGCGTCTGCGGCGTCGCCGCGGCCGGGAAAGGCGGGAGTAGAAGGCATATGTCACCCTCCGCGAATGGCCATGGGGCGGCCCTCGCGGACATGCCGCGCGACCCTGGCGGGTCGCGATGGCGGCGCCGGGCTTACGCAGACGCGTTCCGGGCCCGGTCCGTGGGAATGGTCGAAAACAAGAGTATAGCACACAGACGAAACGTGTTAAACCGGCGGGGAATTGGCGCACCCGCCCCGCCGATCCACGCCTGCCTTAAATGATTCAACAACGCAGCCGCCGGATATGTTCCGCTCAACGATCCGGGCGAACGATGGAGGCCCCCGGTCTCCCCCTCCGGCGAGCCGTTCGCAGGGGCCCGAGCGAGCCACATGGCGTTTGACTTCTGGAGTTTTTCGGTTTAATATTGACTCAAGAGGTAAAGATTAGGGGGAACTTCAATGAATATCTCATCCAGATGCGAATACGCCTGCCGCGCCATGGTGGAATTGGCCCGGCGCGAGCACAACGAAGAGCCGATCACGGCGTTCAAGATCGCCGAGAAACGGGGTATACCAGAAAAGTACCTCGTGCATATCCTGCTCCAATTGAAGCGGGCGGGCTTGGTGCGCAGCGTGCGCGGCGCCCAGGGGGGGTACCACATGGCGCGCAACGCGAGCGACATCACCCTCCTCGACATCGTCGCGGCCATTGACGGGCCGGTCATGGATCCCTTGCCGGTGGAGGACCCCTACGGCGGCGATCTGGAGCCCACGTGGCGCGAGGTGGCCAAGGGCTTCGAGAAAGTCTTGCAGGAATTCACCGTCCGCGATATAGTGGATAGCGCCGCCAAAATCCATATGTACCACATCTAACCGCAGTACCGGCCTTCAGGTCGGCTTCCACGCCGCCGTGCGCATGCTTCCGGGGGACTGCACAAGCGGCGGGGGGCGGACCGTCTTCGACCGCGGCTGGGAAAGCCTCACACCACGGAAAGGGCCGTCTCATGACAACCGGCGTAATCCAACACAACGGCGAACCGAAGGGAAACAACATCCGGAAGCGGGCGGCGAACGTCCTCGGCCGGGGGTTGAGCACATACACGCCTACTCAGGCGGTAATCAGCAAGGCCCAGGGCTCCACGCTGTGGACCGTGGACGGCCGCGAGCTCATCGACATGTCTTCGGGCGTGCTCGTCTCGAACCTTGGCCACAATCACGCCAAGTTCGAGGCGAAGTACGCCGAGTATTGCGCGGAGTTGCCGCGCACCAGCTACAACATGCTCACGGCCATCCAGATCGAGGCCACGGAGCGGCTCATCCATAGCCTGGGGATAGGCAAGGCCGAGAAGGCCTTGTGGGCCGCGTCGGGCTCCGAGGGCGTCCAGAAGGCCATGTGGGCGGCCTTGCACCGTCATCCCGACCGGCCCATCATGGCCGCGACGCGGGGCGGGTTCCACGGCAAGAAGGGCCTGGCGGCGGATGTGACGGGCGAAACCAGTCCCAATCCGAACGTCCGGTTCATCTCCTTCCCCTTGGATGACGATCAGCCCAAGGAGTTTTACGAGCGGGAGTTGGAAGCGCTGGCGGAGGAATTTCCCAACCGGATAGCCTTGCTCATTACGGAGCCCTACCTGGGGGCGAAAGGCTCTTTTCATCCGCCGAAATGGTATCACCAACTCTTGCAGGAGTGGTGCGCCGCCCATGATATCGCTTTCATCTTCGACGAAGTCCAATCCTGCCATGGCCGCACGGGCGAGATGTACGCCTTCCAAAGCTACGGCGTCGAGCCCGATCTGGTGGTCATGGGCAAGGGCCTGGCCAACGGCGAACCCGCCGCGGCGGTCGTCGGCCGGGCGGACCTCATCGACACGCTGGATTACGGCGAGGCGTCGGACACCTTTAGCGCGAACCCGCGGGCCTGCGCCGCCGTCTGCGCGGCCCTGGACATCTTCGAGGAAGACGGCGTCGTCGCCCAGTGCCAGGCCATGGCCCCCAAATTGGCGGCGGCCTTGGAGGATCTTCGCGACGCCTTCCCCTTCGTCACGGCGGTGCGTGGCGAAGGCCTCGTGTACGGCCTCGAGATCGCCGATGGCCCCACGGCCCAGCGTTGCGTTTTGGAAGCGTACCGGGGCGCCGGGGGCAAGGGCGTTCACTTCCTTGGCCCGCTGGCGCAAAAGGTCCTGCGGGTAAGTCCGCCCCTGGTCATCACCGAAGCGGAGTTGGAGGAGGCCGTGGCGCTGCTCCATGACGCCTGGGCCCGCGTGGAGGTCCCCGCCGCGGCGCGCTGATGCGCGCCTTCGGGGGCATGAGCGCCTGCCACGACGTCCCGGGGATGAACCGGCGGCCCACGGAGCGGTTTTCCGACCGGGTGGAGCATTATCGCCGCTGCCGCCCGGGCTATCCGCCGGCGTTCTACACCGAGGTCCAGGCCCTATGCGGCCTGGCGCCCCATCACGCCGTTGCGGACATGGGCGCGGGGACCGGACTCTCTGCGGAGCCGTTCCTCCGGGCGGGCCACCGCGTCATTGGCGTCGAGCCCAATTGGCCCATGGCCGCCGCGGGCGCGCGGTCGCTCCGCCCCTGGCCCGCCTTCGCCATGCTCAACGCCACGGCGGAGCGAACCGGCTTGGCCGCGGGGTCGGTGGACTGCATCGCTGCGGGCCAGGCCTTCCATTGGTTCGACGCGGACAGCGCGGCGCGGGAATGGCGGCGCATCGCCCGTCCGGACGCTTGGATCGTCCTTTTCTGGAACAGCCGGCGCACGGATTCCACGCCGTTTCTCCGGGCTTACGAGACCTTTCTCTGCGAACATGGCACGGACTACCGGGACGTCGCGGAGCGTCAGGCCTCACCAGGGGACATGGCCGTAGTGTTCAGCGGCGCGCCCACGCGGGAGGCCGCGCTCCCCAACCGCCAGGTGTTCGACTGGGAGGGCCTGAAGGGCCGGGCGCTGTCGTCGTCCTACCTCCCCGAGGCGGGCACGCCCCGGGGCCAACGGATGCTCGGCGCCCTCGCCACGTTGTTTGACGCGCACGCGGACGCCAGCGGAAACGTGACGTTCGAATACGACACGCGGATCTATGCCGGTCCCGCAACCCCGCGCGGCCGGACGTGAGCCGCCCGGCGGCGCCATCATTTTACGCCCTAGTCGAGCTAATCATGGGTTGATTTCCGATGCGACTGGGGCATAAAATGACGATGGGTGATGTTTAGGCCGATACACAAAGGATAAGCCTATGAGCAAGCCGATCAACGACGGAACATATTGGCGGGAATTCGAAAAGAACGACATCACCCATTCCGCCGCCCACTATCTCATGGCCATTGACGCTCTCCGCGAGAGCTTGGGCTACGCCCGGGTCACGGACGTGGCGGAGATGCTCGAAGTGTCGCGGGGCGCGGCCTCCATGGCCATTTCTCAGCTCAAGAAGCGAGGCTGGGTGAGCGAGGATCCCAACCGATTCCTTCTGCTGACCGAAGAAGGGAAGCAGATGGCCCACCTCGTGGAGCACAACTTCCGCATCTTGTCCAAGTTCTTCGAGGAAGTGCTCGGCGTCGGTAAGGACGTAGCCATGTCCGACGCCTGTAAGATGGAACACCTCATGAGCTTGGAGACGGGCCAGCGGCTGGTGTGGCTCATGCGCTATATCCTCAGCGACGAGGAGCGCGCCGCCCAGGTCCATCAGAACATGAAGTCCTTCCAGGAAGGGTGCGAGGAACTGCCCAACGCCTGCCCCCTGTGTGAAACGCCGGACGATTGCCTGGCGTCTCCGGCGGGATCCGACACGCAGCAGCAAGCGCCGGAGAAAAGCTCAAAGAAGAAGTAACAGCGGCGCGGCCGCCGGCCGCGCTTTGGCGCGAAGTTACGCTTCGTCCGGATAGCGTGAGCGCCAGGCGTGGTCCAACGGCCCGTGGCCGTGGCCAAGGGACAGGCTGTGGCGGAGCGCGCCGGTGAGATAGGCCTTGGCTTCCCTCACGGCGTTCGGCGCGGAATAGCCCATGCCCAGGTACACGGCGATGGCGCTCGAATAGGTGCAGCCCGTGCCGTGGGTGTTCTTCGTCTCAATCCGCGGCGCCTCGAATACGGTAAACTCCCGGCCGTCATACAGGAGATCCCGGGCGGCGGCCGCCCGCAGGTGCCCCCCCTTGATCAGCACCCAGCGCGGCCCCATGGCGTGAATGCCCTCCGCGGCCGCGCGCATTCCCTCTTCATTGGTCACCTCCGTCCCCAAGAGCACGCCCGCCTCGGGTAGATTCGGCGTCACCACCGTCGCCAGCGGCAGCAACGCCTGGATCAACGCGTCCCGCGCGGCGGACTCCAGCAAATGGGCGCCACTTTTTGACACCATCACGGGGTCCACCACGAGATGGGGGATCCCGTGGCGTTGAACGCTCTCCGCGGCCGCCTCCACAATGGCGGCGTTGGCGAGCATGCCCGTCTTCGCCGCGTCCACGCCGATGTCCTCCGCCACGGCGGCGATCTGCTCGGCGACGAACGCCGCTGGCATGACCTCGACGCCCCGGACGCCGACGGTGTTCTGGGCGGTCACGGCGGTCACGGCGGCCATGCCATAGGCGCCGAGGGCGGCGCAGACTTTCAGGTCCGCTTCGATGCCGGCGCCGCCGCCACTGTCGCTGCCGGCGATGGTCAGAACGCGGGGCGGAAGGGGAAGCGGCTCAGACATTGCCGATGATCCCCGCGACGCAGGCGGTGGTGAACGCGGCCAAGGTGCCGCCCACGAAGGCCTTGAGACCCAGTTGCACAATCTCCGAGCGCCGGTCCGGCATGAGGGAGCTCAGCCCGGCGATGAGGATGCCTAAACTGCCGGGGTTCGCGAAGCCGCACAGGGCGTAGGTGGCCACCATGACTGAGCGAGGCTCCAGCGCGCCTTCGGCGATAAGCGCCTGCAACTCCGCGTAGGCGAGGAACTCGTTGAGCACCGTCTTCGTGCCCAGGAGGCCCGCCAGGGTGGACACGTCTTGCATCGGCACGCCCATCAGCCACGCGAAGGGCAGGAACAGCAGCCCCATGTAGTAGGTGAAAGGCTGGCCGGTAAGGGTTTCGGCCAACAGATTGAGGAGATACACCAGGCCGATGAAGGCGATGAGCATGGCGGCGACGTTGAGGGCGAGCTTGAGCCCCTCCCCCGCTCCCTTCGCCGCGGCGTCCACCACGTTGTACGTCTCCACGGGCAGCTCGATCCGGCCCGCTTCCTGTGTTTCGGGAATGGCGGTCTCCGGCACCATCATCTTCGCGATAAGAATCGCGGCTGGCGCGCTGATGAGGCTGGCGGTCATGAGGTGGCCCGGCTCCGCGCCGAAGGCGGCGTACACCACCATGACGCTCCCGGCGATCGTCGCCATGAAAGCCGTCATGAGCACGCACAACTCGGATCGGGTCATGTTGCTGATGTAGCCCCGCAGCGCGGTCACGGATTCGATGCCCAGGAACACCAGGAGGGCCGCGCCGAAGGTCTCGGCGCCGGAGGTCTTTAGCGTGCGGCGCATGACCCAGGCCATCGCGTGGACGACGCCTTGGATGATGCGCAACTGATAGAGCATGGCCGAGAGAGCGGAGACCAGAATGATGACGGGCAGGACGTGGAAGGCCAAGATGGCGTCGCCCGGGTCGGCCAAGGGCCCGAAGACGAACTCCGCTCCAGCGACTGTCGCGTCGGTAAGAACGCCGATCACGGCGCGGACGGCGTTGAAGATCGGCTCGGCGAATCCCGCGCGGAGAATCACCAAGGCCAAGGCGAACTGCAACGCCAGCCCCCAAGCCACGATGCGCCAGGAGATGGCGCGGCGGTTCTCCGATAGAGCCCAGGCCAGCGCAAGAAACGCCACCAGCCCCACGACACTCACTAAGCGCAATCCCACCCCTCGCCTCCTTCCGCATACAACCGGGCCCATCTCCGTCCGGACGCGTTCACCCCCGCGCCCACGGCCGTATCCCCCATGCCTGTTCAGCGCCAGCGTATTGTAGCGCAGCACACACAACGAGCGCACGGAAGTTGTTCGCGCCGCAACAGCGGAGAGCGGCCGGCCCATCACTGTTCCGCCGCAGCGCATTAGCACTGGATGGCGGAACCCGCGGGATCTACGCGCTCGCGTAAGCGGACGTGGGCACGAGGGCCAAAGCCTCGAAGGCGGGTTTCGCGAAGTGGTATCCTTGGAACAGTTCGACGCCGAAGGATTGGAGCACCGTCAGATCTTCGCGGGTCTCCACGCCCTCGGCGATCACCGTCACGGCGAGATCCCGGCAGACCTGGAGGATGCCCTTCACAATGGCTTGCCGGACCTTGTCGCCGTCGATGTTGCGGATGAGCGCCATGTCGAGCTTGATGATGTCGGTTTGGATTTCAGACAACAGATTCAGGCCGGCGTAGCCCGCGCCGAAGTCGTCGATGGCCGTCTTGAATCCGCACGCGGCGTAGTGGTTCACGATATCCCGGAGGTGGGCGTGATCGTCCACTTTTTCGCTCTCGGTGATCTCCAGAATGATCCGTTCGACGGGGAACCCGTGAGTCTCGGCGGCTTCCAGGGTGGTGCGGATACACAGCTCGGGACGGTACACGGCCTTGGGCATGAAATTGATGCTCAGCAGGCTGGGCATGCCTAAACGGGCGGCAAGCCGGACGGCCTTCGCGCGGCAGGTCTGGTCGAAGCGGTAGCGGTTGCCGTCGTTGACCTGGGCAAGGACCTGTCCGGCGGGTTCCTCGTGCAGCCCCCGGGCCAAGGCCTCATGGGCAAAAACCTCATGGGTGGCGGTGTTCACGATGGGCTGGAACGCCATGGTGAAATCGAAATCGAGAACCCGGCCGCCGGCGCACTCCCCGCACCCGAGCGGGCGATAGTCTTTTGGACGGTTCATGGGCTCCCTCCTGTCCCGCGCAGGCCGTCCCTGCCACATGGAAAAATCCCCCAGCATCCCTTCGATAGGGGGACCAGGGGATCCACTCGCCGCGCTTGTGCCCCGCTTACGCTCCGGCGGCCCTCAGGCGCCGCTACGGCCGCCGTATTCCTTGAACAGGCCTTCCTTCTGCTCCGCGTTCTCGATAAGGCGGAGGATCGTCTTCACGTCCGGCGCGTTGATGACCGATTCGCGGAAGCCTGGATTGGCGAGCAGATGGGCGATGCCGGCGAGGGTGCGCACGTGCCCTTGGAAGTTCCGGCGGGGCATGATGAGCAGAATAATGAGCCGCGCCGGTTGTCCGTCGAGCGTCTCGAAGGGAATGCCCTCCGGCGCCACGCCCAAGGCGCCGATGATCTCATCCACCTTCTCCGAAGAGGCGTGGGGCAACGCGACGCCGTGGTCCATGCCGGTGCTCATGGATTTCTCGCGCTCCACGACGGATTCGACGAGGTGATTGCGAAGACTCAGCGGAACTTCGTGCGCGTCCACCAGCAGATCCACCAATTCTTCGATGGCTTCGTACTTGTTTTCCGCCTCCAAGTTCAGCTTGATGACGCCCGGATGAACGATTTCTCCCAAGAGCATGGCTTTATTGCTCCGCGGCCGCCCGCGCGGCGGCCTGTTTCTCGGCCTGCTTCTTCTTGACGCGCTTGAGCCGGAACGTATCCTCCCGCTCCCGTTCGTCGAGCACCGCCGAGATGATACGGACTTCCCGGCGAAGACGTGGCAGCAGTCCCTCTTCGAGGGCGTTAATGCGCCGGCTCACTTTCTTGACTTCATCGCCCAGTATCTGGATGTTGAGTTCTTTCGGCGCGCATTCCAGAAGCTGTTCCAACATCTTCTCGGCCGCTTCCGCCGACTCGAAGACGTGGGACGACGAATCGTACAACCCCATGCCGCGGTCCTTCGGCTTGCGCACGGTCTCGGATTGCTGGACTTCTCCCAACTGGAGCCCCCACACTTTCTCGAAGTGGACATGCAGGTCCACTTCGCGCAGGCCCGCCACGCCGGCGGCGCGCACCTCGGGGGTGCCGCGCACCGCCCGGGCCAAGGCCAAGGCGCTCGCGGCGCGCCGGCCCCGCAGGTGAAGCTCTTCGCGAAGGGCGCGCAGCTCCCGGGCGCGCTTTATCAGCTCCTTCAGCAGGGCTTCGCGCTTGCCCTTGAGGAGGTGCACGCCGTCCGACGCGAGCTTGATCTGCGCGCGCCGGGCCATCAGGTTCATCCGTGTTGGCGCAAGGTTTTCCATGGTATCCACTCGCCGCGGCCGGGGGACAATGCGGCGTCGCCCGGCGCGTTCGCCTCGGCTTCATGAAGCCGCGCTGAACGCCCCGTCCAGGCGTCCAGCGCGCCGCCTCGTACTGATTATAGCACCCGGTCTAGCTTTCCAGGTAAGGCGACTGCACGCCGTCTTCCATGTATTGGCTGTAGTACCGGTCCACCAGGTCCTTGTTGATCCGCGTCAGCTCCTCGCGCGGAATGATCGTGAGCAGTTGCCAGCCGAGTTCGAGGCTTTCCTCAATGGTCCGTCGCGATTCGCCCTGCCCGATGAGCTCTTTGTCGAAGGCTTCCGTGAACGCCAGGTATTTCCGGTCCAAATCGCTGAGGGCGTCCTCGCCGACAATCGCCATGAGCTTCTTGATGTCGCGGCCATGGGCGTAACTGGCGTAGAGCTGGTTGGCGAGCTCGCGGTGATCCTTCCGCGTCAGCCCCTCGCCGATGCCGTTGTTCATCAGCCGCGACAGACTCGGCAGCACGTCCACCGGCGGGAAGACGCCCTGCCGGTGCAAGGACCGCTGCAACACAATCTGCCCTTCGGTAATGTACCCTGTCAAATCGGGAATCGGGTGCGTCATGTCATCGTCGGGCATGGAGAGCATGGGGATCTGCGTGACGGAGCCTTTGCCCCCGCGAATGCGGCCCGCGCGCTCGTAAATGCTCGACAAGTCCGTGTACATGTACCCGGGGTAGCCACGCCGGCCCGGAATCTCTTCACGGGCGCTGGCCACCTGCCGCAGGGCGTCGCAATAATTCGTCATGTCCGTGAGGATGGTCAAGACCTGGTACCCGTGCTCGAAGGCCAGGTACTCGGAGACCGTCAGCGCGCAACGGGGCGTGAAGAGCCGCTCGATGGCCGGGTCGTTGGCTTGGTTGATAAACGCCACGACCCGCGATCCCTGTCCGCCCTCGTCAAAGGACCGTAGGAAATAGGCGGCCTCCCGCTGCGTGATGCCCATGGCGCCGAACACAACCACGAACTGCTCGTCGTCGCCCTTGGTGGCCGACTGTTGGACGATCATGTTCGCGACCTGGTTCGCCGGCATGCCCGAACCGAAGAAGATGGGCAGCTTCTGCCCGCGCACCAAGGTGTTGAAGGCGTCGATGGACGAGATGCCCGTCTCGATGAAGTCCTTGGGCGCGTCGCGGGCCACGGGGTTGATGCTCGAGCCCTGGATGTCCCGCTCCTCGTCGGCCACGACCGGCGGCAAGCCGTCGATGGGCTCGCCCGTGCCATTGAAGCGCCGGCCGATGACGTCTATCGAACAGGAGACGCGCGCCGCGTCGTCCTTGAGCGAGACAGAGGTGTTCTTGATATCCAGGCCCTGGGTGCCTTGCAGCACCTGCACCACGGCGTGGGTCTTCGTCGCTTCCAAGACCTGGCCTTGACGCACGTCGCCGTTCTCTTGGATCACATCCACGATGGAGCCCGTGGCGAAGCGGCCGCCGTCGCCCAGGAAGAGCAACGGCCCGGAGATGTACTTGAGATCCCAGTACTGGCGCTGGAGCAGATCGCCGGAGGCGTTCGAATTTGTTGTGGCGCTTTCCATTGGGTCTTACCCCTTCTTTTCGATCAAGCCGTTGAGCTGGCCGCGCATGTTCGCGACAACGTCGTCCCGCCGCTCCGCGAACTCGTTATTGCCGACATCCCGCAACCGGGCGATGTCCTCGCGGATCGGGAGGTCCAGCAACCGGTTCAAGGAGACGCCTTGCTCCAGCACCTTCCGGCTCTCCTCATAGAAATCGAGGAGGGCGCGCAGCAAACCGGCGTTCTTGTCTAACGAACAGTAGGCGTCATTGTCCGAAAAGGCGTTCTGTTGCAGGAACACTTCACGGATCATGCGGGACACTTCGAGGATGAGGCGCTCCGTGTCCTGCAAGGCGTCGGGCCCCACGAGCTGGACGACTTCCTGCAATTCCGCGTCCCGCTGCATGAGCTGGACGGCCTGCTGCCGGTTGTCGCGCCAGCCGGCCGGTGCGTTTTCCTCGAACCAGGGGTCCAGCTCGGAGAAGTACAAGGAATAACTGCGGTTCCAGTTGACGGCGGGATAGTGGCGGCGGTACGCCAAGCTGGCGTCCAACGCCCACAGGCCGCCGGCGACGCGGAGCGAGGTCTGCGTCACGGGCTCGGAGAAGTCGCCGCCCGGAGGCGACACCGCGCCCACGAGGGTGAGCGATCCCACCCGGGGCTCGTCCGTTTCCGCCTCCTTGCCCGCGCACACGATGCGGCCGCTGCGCTCGTAGAACTCGGAGATGCGGGCGGCAAGGTAGGTGGGATACCCTTCCTCGCCGGGCATTTCCTCAAGGCGGCTGGAAATCTCCCGCAGGGCCTCGGCCCAGCGGGACGTGCTGTCCGCCATCAGGGCGACGTTGTAGCCCATGTCGCGGTAGTATTCGGCGAGGGTAATGCCCGTGTACACGGACGCGTCCCGCGCGGCCACGGGCATGTTCGACGTGTTCACCACCAGAATCGTCCGGTTCATCAGGGATTCGCCGGTGTTCGGATCCGTAAGCTCCGGGAATTCGGTGAGCACGTCGGCCATCTCATTGCCGCGTTCGCCACAACCCACGTACACAATGATCTCGGCGTCGCAGTGCTTGGAGAGGGTCTGCTCCACGACGGTCTTGCCCGTGCCGAAACCGCCCGGCACAATGGCGGAGCCGCCCTGGGCGATGGGGAACAGGCAATCCAACACGCGCTGACCGGTGAGGAAAGGCCTGTCGCTCGGAAGCTTGCGTCCGATGGGCCGGGGCCGCTTCACGGGCCAGCGGTGCATCATCGTAAGCTTCGTCCCATCCTCGAACTCGGCGATGGTGTCCTCTACCGTGTATTCACCTTCTGGCGCGACCGAGGTAAGCTTTCCTTCCATGCCTGGCGGAACAAGAACGCGGTGCGTGATGGTGATCGTCTCTTGGACCGTGCCCAACACGTCGCCTTGCCGCACTTCCGCGCCGGCTTCCACGGCCGGCGTGAAGGCCCACCGCTTCTCGCGGTCCAACGCCACCGCGGTCAGGCCGCGGCCAATGAAGTCGCCGGACTGTTCTTGCAGTGTAATCAACGGCCGCTGAATTCCGTCATAGGTGGAGCCCAGCAAGCCCGGACCCAGCTCCACGGCGAGCGCGACGCCCGTGGCGTGCACTTCCTCGCCCAGATACATGCCGCCCGTATCCTCGAACACCTGAGCGTACACCGTATCGCCGTCGATACGGATGATTTCGCCCATGAGGCCGAGTTTTCCCACCCGCACGATCTCGCCCATGGTGGCGCCCAGCATGCCGCTGGCCGCGATCATCGGCCCGGAGATGCGCGAGAGGGTTCCCACTAACGCTGTTTCGGTCGTCGCCATAAATCGTTCACTCCAATCGGATCTCGTAGCCGACTGCCGGCTTGATCACGGACGCCAAATAGGCGTCCACGTCGCTGTCCTCCTCCGCGAACTCCGGGCAATACACCACCATGGGCTTGCCCCGGTTGAGCCGGAGCCGGTCCTTCATGAGTTCCGAGAACTGGGGCCGGAGTTCCTCCTCAATTACTAGCACTTGGGTGTCGCCTGGATCGTCCAGAATCTCGCCCACGACGTCCTCGGCTTCATCCACGTCGTGAACGTGACGCACATGCACACCGGTCAGACCCAACTGGACCGCCATGCGCTCGCGCCCCACGGCCATTACGCTAGGCATACAGCACCTCCTCCCGCACAAGTCCGCGGGGCAGATGCCGGGCCTTGCCCCGGGCGATCAAGCGGAGATTCACCACCTCGTTGTACTTCAGCCAGAGATAGTGGATAAGGACAGCGATGCTGGTCCCTTCCACCCGCGCGATCCGGCGCACCCGTTGGAGCAACAGTAGTTCGAAATACCGCTCCATGCGGGAGAACATGCCCGTCTGAATGTACTGATAGAGTCCTTCGATGAAGTCGCTGTACCGGGTCGATCCCAGGAATTCCATGGCGTTTTCGGGCGAGGACGCCTCGGCCATGCCGCGGAGCGCCTTCCTAGGCAGATGTCCGTCCGGGAGCATCCGTTCCAGAATCTCTTGCGCGCTGGCGCCCGCCCCCCGGAAAGCGAAGATGGTCCGGAGATTAATCCGGTCGATCTCCATCCGCAGGAATTCACGGACATATTGGGCGTCGTCGCCGCTCCAATCCGCAAGCCTACGCGCGTTGTCCACGAAATAGGCCCGATCAAGCGCTTCCTCCAGGACCTCCACCCGCTCGGTTTCCCGGTACGTCCCCATGGCCTCGTCGAGGCCCACGCAAAGTTCGGGATTCCAGGCCTTCAACCCTTCCACGAGCGCGCCCATGGAGTCCCGTTCCAGGAAATCCTTAATTAGCGCTATCGTCAGCGTAGGTCCGGGCGTGATGCTCTGTATCGCCTCCTCGCCCACCACATTGTGGCGGCGCAGGCGCAGCAGCATCTTAACGGCGATGAGATCCCAACGGGTGAAGACGATGGCCGTAAGTTCCCGGAACGTTCCCCGGGCGTTCTTCTGGAGGTGCTGAAAGGTCCTGACGAGATTCCGGGAAACCGCGTCTTCGATGGCGTCGGCGCCTTCAAGACGCGCCCGCGCTTGCGCCAGGTCCTCCGCATACGGGGATTCAAGAAGCGCGTTCTCCAGGTAGGCGAGATCGTCGGCGTCGAGCATGGCCTCGAGCTGCGACTGTCCCAGGAGGTTGCTCTTCATCCCGCGGATCCGGGCGCAGTAATACGCTGCGAAGTTCTCGTCCCGTTGCATTAGCCCGCTGTTTGCTCCTTGAAGAGCCGTTCCATGGTCCGTTTCCGGGCCAGGGGCTCCAGCTTTTCGAGGCGTCCATGGAGGGTGTTGCTGAGGCGGAAAGAACGCTTGGGATCTTCCGCGGCCACGCCATCGCGCAGCCACGGAGCTCCCTCCACTTCAAACCCTTCATGGCCGTTCGCTTCCAGCCATTCCCGGCACCGGTCCACATGGGCTTCCGGCGCGAGGATCTTGACGCCCGGCGGGCTGGCCTCGATGACCTCTTTGAGCAAGGCTTCCAGGATGTCGCCGAAACGGTCTTCGCGGGCCAAGGCCGCAATCCTTTCACGGACCTTGGCCAGCACGTCTTCGGTGACGGTGTCCTTTACGGCCAGCTCGGCTTTCTCGGTCTCTGCTTTCAGCCGGGCTTGAGACCGGCGGTACAAGTTGTCTAGCTCCGCGCGCACGTCCCGAAGCACGGCTTCCCGCCGCTCCTCGGCGGCTTGCCGTCCTTCCTCCACGATACACGCCGCCTCGGCGCGGGCTTCCGCAAGAAGGGATTCCTTCCGCTTCTCGACTTCGGCCCGCATCGACTCCCTGAGCCGCGCTGTGTCACTGCCTGACGTCGTCATGGATGGCCTAGAAGTAACCCGTCATCAGAATGGCGATAACGAACCCAAGCACGATGATGGTCTCTGGAATGGCGAACAAGATGAGCGCCCAGGTGGCCAACTCTGGTTTCTCGGCCATGGCGCCGAAGCCCGCGCTCGCCACCGCCGCCTGGGATTTCGCCGTGGCGTAGGCCGTGCCCGCCATGGTGATGCCGATGCCCAGGGAGATGCCCACCGCGGCGATCGCGCCCGCCATGTCGCCGGCGGCTTCATCGCCGGCCTCTTCTT
>SLHB01000149.1 GCA_007136375.1 Candidatus Hydrogenedentota bacterium | reverse complement strand
GATTCCGCGCGGGAACGGATCGCCGAGTTGATCGCGGAGATGCGCTCCGTCTTCATGCCGCCGGAAGCCGCGGCGAGCGAACCGGCCCAGCGGCGCGGCGGCGCCTTGGACGGACAGGGCTCGCCATGGAAGCAGATCCTGGAAACGCCCGGCCGCATCACCTCGGAATTCGGCATGCGGGAGAACCCCATCACCGGCCGGTGGCAATATCATCGGGGCATTGACGTGGCCGCGGAGCCGGGAACCCCCATTTTCCCCCTTGAGCCCGGCGAGGTCGCATACAGCGGCTGGAAATCGGGCTATGGCAACGTGGTCATTCTACGGCACGAGGGGAACCTGAACACGGTCTACGGACATGCGTCCGAGACGCTGGTGAACGAAGGGGACCGGGTTGACGCGAACACGCCCCTGGCGCGGGTGGGCTCGACAGGACACGCCACGGGCCCCCATCTGCACTTCGAGGTCCGGGTCGACAACAAGCCTGTGGACCCGCGGCCCTTCATTAACGGCTCGGATACGCGGCCCAACATCGCGGCCGCGAGCGGATCGTAGGTTAGGAGCGCGCGGGGCGCCGGCCGGGAACGGTCAGTTGAGGTCTTCCATGTCCATGCCGAAGCCGTTGTCTTCCTCGAAGTCCTCGACCTCCTCGAAGTCCAGCGTGTCGTCGGGCAATACGACGAACATCCGTGTGGACGTGGTGAGCGGCGCGTCAAAGCCGTCGGCGCCACGGGTGACGACCACCTCCCCGTTCGCGTCGTAAGCGACGATCTCCACCTCGTACTCGCCCTCGGCCGCGGTGAAGTCAAACTCCAAATCGCGGCTCCACACGCTCGTGGCGCCGCCATCCTGCCGCTCCAAATACACCTCGTCGCCCAAGTCTTCCTGTCCCGCGCCGGGAACCCGCCACGCGACGCGCTCCACGCGGTGTTCGGGATCGTGGAGGCGGACCGACAGGGTGGCCGTCTCGCCGATATGGACCTCCGCCGGCTGCACCTGGGCCTCGGTGAACGTGGGTTGCCTGGCGCCCGTGGCGCAGCCCGCCGCCACCGCCACAACGGCGGCCAGCACGGTTAAGCGCAAGCCTGTATGCATGATGTGTTGTTCCCCTGTATGGTTGGATAGCTGCGGCGAAACGGTAGCCAACGGCGGACGCGCCTGTCAAGGGGCAAACGTCCCCCTACGCCCTGGCGTTGACACAACCGGCGGGCGCCGGGACGCCGCGACATGGTATCCTATTTCGTAAAACACGCTGGTCCACAGGGGATTCTCAACGCGATGGGGCCGGCGACACCCGGCGGAGTCCGCCAAACCCTTGGAAAACCGATCAGGAAGACTATGACGCCATGCGCCCGCGCCGTCGCATTCGATCTCGACGGCACGCTCATCGACTCTACCGAGGCCATCGTGGCCTCCTTCATGCACACCTTCGACGTCATCGGGGAGCCACGGCCCGCGCGCCAGGCGATCCTGGACACGGTAGGGTACATCACGGAAGAGCAATTCACCCGGCTCACCCGGCAGGATCCCGCCGCTTGCGCGGCCATATACAAGGCGAAGTATGAAGATCTCATGCTGAGCCACACCACCTTGCACCCCGGCGTGGAGGAGAGCTTGGAACTGCTCCGGGACGCGGACGTCCCCATGGGTTTCGCCACCTCGAAGGAGCGGGCCTATTCCGAAGCGATCCTGGACCACCTGGGCATCCTCCACTACTTCGCGAGCCGCATCGGCCCGGAAGACGTGGAGGCGCCAAAACCCCACCCCAGCGCGGCCCTCGAATCCGCCGCGAGGCTGGGCGCGCCCGCCGCGCGCCTCTTTTTCGTGGGCGACTCCCATTTCGACGTGCGCTGCGCTCAAGCCGCCGGCGCCCGCGCCATCGCTGTCTCCACCGGATACCACACGTGGGACGAGTTGGCCGCTTTGGAGCCCGAGGCTCTCTTCGGCGGCGTCCCCGAGGCCGTGAGCTACATCTTGGAGCAGACGGGCAAACCCGAACCGGCCGCCGCCCGCCGCGCATGAGACTGCGTCCCGGCGGATCCCGGAACATGGCGCGCCGGCCCAGGACGCCGCGGCAGCGGCGTGCCGCGGCCGCGCAAGGACCGGCGCGCCGGGATGGTTAGTTGACGCCGAGGGCGGCGTTGATCACCAACTGGATGTCCTGGGCGTTGACCACGCCAGTCCCGCTGACATCGGGGTTGTAGTCCGGATTGATCGGTATGCCGAGGGCGGCGTTGATCACCAACTGAATGTCCACCGCCGTGACCATGCCGTTTCCGTTCACGTCACCGAACACGGATTCCCCCAATAGACCGTAGGTGGTGAAGGTGTGGACGGGAATCACTACCCGTCCATCCGCGGCTTCCTCCAACTCGATCTCCGGCGCGGCTTCGATGGCGGCGGGATCGGGCAGGAGCGGCTCGAACACATCGCCGAGGTTGATGCTCATCCGGCCCGCCACTAGCACGCTGTCTCCAGATGTCACGGGGACGATGATAGAGGCGGGGCCGCCGAACACTTCGTCCAGCTCCATGTCTTGGCCGCTCCCATCAATCTCCACAAGGAGATGAAGGTCGACATAAGGCGACGCGACGCCCATGCCGCCGGGGATACTCACAGGCTCGGGGAAGATCGCGTGAGGCGACGCCCCCGATCGGACCACCAAGAAGGCGCGGGTGGCGCCGCCCGGAAGCGCCTCGGCGGGCACAACCACCGTCACCTCGCCCGGCAACGCGTACTCGAGCGGCAGCAGCCCGCCTTCGTTGTCCGTGGCCATCGGTCCGGCCGCCGTGGTCACGTCCACGGGCGAATCTTGGAGGGCCCGGATCTCGCCAGGCTCTAGAACGACGCCCGGCTCGAAGGGGTTGCCGGTGTAGGTGAAGAGCTCCGTGCTAACAATCTCGTCGCCAGTGTCCGGATGGACCACCCGGACAGGGTAGGCTCCCGGCTGAGCTGAAGACGTCTCGACCAGCAGCGCGCCATCGCCGGCTTCGCCGACGGCCGGGAACGTGGCGTGTTCGCCTATGAAGACATCCCAGTCCGCGTCGGGCTCCGCCGCTTCCACGGCGAGGATCGTGCCGCCAAGGCTTAGGCCGATGGAGGGACTGAAGGTCACTTCCGGGGTGGGATCGCCGTCGCCGTTGTCCCCATCGCCATTCCCATCGCCGTCGCCATTCCCATCGCCGTTGCTAATTCCGTCGCCGACGGTAACCGTCGGGCTGTTGGACGCCTCCAAGCCGTTCATGGCGATGACGAACACGCCGGAATCGGGGAAAACGCGCGTGAAGGCCGGCTCTACGTTGATCGAGCCCTCTCCGGCGGGAAGCTCCACGTTGGTGGTCTCGACAACCTGGCCGTTAAGCATCAGCCGGAGCGTGGCGCTGACCGTAGCGTCGCTGAGGGCGTCGAGCCGAATGCTCACATCGACGCTGCCGCCCTCATCAATGTGGATGTCCTCGTCCGAACCGTCGTTCACCCAGACGGAGCGCATGCGGATCGCCGTCAGGCTGCCCGCGGCCAGACCATCGACCGTGGCTTCGTATACGCCGGATGAGAAAATGCTGGCGAAGCCGGAAGGGAAGGACAATTCCACCGTTTCGGCCGCACCACCGGGTACGGTCACCGTCTCGGGATCCGAATTCCGGTTATTGAGCCGCAGGACAACATCCCGCGTGGCGGGCGTCGCGCCGGCGTTCGTTACCTCAACAGCGACGGTGATGGGATCGCCGCCGCCGGAACGGGTCAGAATCTGGTCCGTCAACACTTCCGCGCCAGTAATGTAAACGCCCGTGGGCGCGACGGGTTGCGACCGCACGGACAGCGTCTCGCCCCGGTTGCGGGTGTAGGCGTTGATGGTAGCCTTCAGCCCGGTCACGCCAAGGAAGCGGGCCTCGACGCCCAAGGGATGGTCGCCTTCGTCGCCGCTGTACGCGAACTCGACGGTCTTCGTTTCGCCGGGTTCGAAATCGAGATCGACTTGCGTGTTGCCGGGACCGGGCCGCAAGAACACGGCGCGGATTTCCGCCGGCCGATCGCCTGGATTCGTAATGTCCGCCGTGACGGTCACTTCCTCGCCCGGCGCGACGTCCTGGGCGGAGAGCGCCAAGTTGTCCAACAGCGGCTTGATGGGTCCGCGCATGACGATGAGCTGGGAGGTTTCGAAGGCCGTCACCAAGCCGTTGGAGACGCCGAGCCCGTCCCGGAAACCGTTGATCCGGGTGCTCCAGCCAAGCCTTTCGCCCGTGCGCATGTCCAAGGCGTACACCCGGAAGTCAACGACGTACAAGACGCCATCCGCGGCCGCCATGCCCGCGGCAATGTTACCTAGACTGCTTCGGAGCCAGGACCATTCCACGTCGCCGCTCTCTCCGTCGATGCCGTAGTATCCAAACGCCGAGGTGCCCGCCCCGCTGTCAACCCGGACGAAGAGGAGGCCGCGCGCGGCCGTAAGCACGCGGGGTGCATCGACCGTGCCGTGTTCGTCTTCTAGCTTCGTGGGGTGAATCGTCCAGAGGTGATTCGCCGTGGTTGCGTCGTAGGCGTGGATCCCTCGTTCGGGGTTGCCTTCGGCCACGTAGACCCGGCCGTCGTCGATAACCGGGCCCGCGTCCATGTGGGCGAGATGCGCGTCGAAGCTGCGGTAAGTTACGGGGGTCCCGTCCGCGCTATCCAGCATATGCAGGACCGAGAACTCGCCGCGGTTGGCTTTCACGAATACGCGATCGCCCGCCACGGAGACCGGGCTCACGCTGTGCTCGGCGACGATGGGCCGTATCCAGGCCAATTGCCCGTTCATGTTCAAGGCGTGGACGCCAATGTCGTCTTCGAGGGAATCGCCCTCTCCGCCTTCAAGCCATTCGCCTCGCGCGCGGGCGGCGAAATAGATCCGGCCGTCTTCCACGGTCACCGCGGTGGGCGACCAAAGGTCTTCGAATTGCCGGTATACGAAGCCGTTCCACGCGTTC
>SLHB01000413.1 GCA_007136375.1 Candidatus Hydrogenedentota bacterium | reverse complement strand
TTGAAGCGTCCCTGAACGGCGTACTCGGACAGATAGATGGCGCTGGCCATGCCCAAGGGCAGCGCCACGGCGATGGTGCCCAACACCAGGTACAGCGTGCCGACGATGGCCGGGAAAATGCCGCCCTCCGTCCCGCTGCGCCGGGGATGCTGCGTCAGAAACTCCCAGCTTATGGTGGACGCGCCGTTAATCACGATGTCGAAAATGATGTACCCAATCACCAGCACGATAAAGTACGTCACCAGGCGAATGGCGTTGTCGATGGACCACTCTTTAATACGGGCTGTCTTCGTCATGGCGTTTACCGTTGGTACCGTCTCAGCACTCGCTGCGCGACCCAGTTGATTATGAACGTGATCATAAGCAGGATGACGCCGATCCAGAACAAGGCCTGATAGTGGGGCGCCCCCCGGGTCACGTCGCCCATTTCGGCCGCGATGGTGGCCGTCATTGTGCGTACGGGTTCAAAGAGATTCGCGGTCACCAGGGGCGCGTTGCCCGTCACCATGAGCACCGCCATCGTTTCGCCGATGACCCGGCCCATGCCGAGCATGATCGCGGCGATAATGCCGGACATGGCCGCCGGAACGGTCACCTTCCAGATCGTCTGGAGCCGGCTTGCCCCAAGAGCCATGCTGGCCTCTTTGTAGGACAGCGGCACGGCGCGGATGGCGTCCTCGGAAATGGATATGATGGTGGGGATGGCCATGAGCGCCAGCAGCAAGGCGCCTGTGAGCGCGTTCAGGCCCGAGGGAAGGTTGAACACATCCCGGACGATGGGCGCGACAACCACGAGGCCGAAAAAGCCCAGGACGACCGAAGGAATACCGGCGAGCAGCTCAATAAAGGGCTTGAGGATCTCCCGCTCGACAGAGTGGGCCATTTCCGCGATGTACACGGCGCCCAGGACCCCGAAAGGGATGGCGATGAGCGTCGCGGTGAATGTCACCAGCAGCGATCCCGTGATAAGGGGAATCAAACCGTAACCGGGCTGCTGGAAGGTCACCGGCATCCATCGTGTTCCGACCAGTTCGCCCAGGCCGGGATTCCACGCGAAAGGCAAGGCCTCCCGGAAGAGGAACAGAAAGATCAGGAACACGACGAGGATCGACGTCGAAGCGCCCGCGGTGAAGACGAACTTGACGAAGAGCTCTCTCTGGTATCGCCGGTTCATTCGGCCACCGGGACGAAGCCGGTTTCCAGCACCACGTCCCGCCCTTGTTCGCTGCGGCAGAAGTCAATGAACAGTTGGGCCACTTCGCCAGGCGCTCCCTCGGTGTAGAAGTACAGGGGCCGGGCGATGGAATAGACGCCGGACTGTACCGACTCGATGGACGGCCGCACCGCCTCGGCGTCCTCATCTTCCTTGATGGCGAGCACCTTGACGGCCTCCTCGTCCTCCACGTACCCCATGCCTACGTATCCAATGCTCCCCACGTTCGAGGCCAACTCCATTACAAGGGACGAACTGGCGCCCATGAAGCGGACGGTCCGCGCGAAGTCGTTCTCTCCGAGCACGTACTGTTGAAAATGGACGTACGTGCCAGAGTTAGAGTCGCGGGACAGCACGGTCATGGGCAGATTGGGTCCGCCAAGGTCGGCCCAATTGGTGTAAGCGCCCGTCCAAATCTGGCGGAGGTCGCTCATGGTAAGCTCGTCGACGGGATTGTCCGGGTGGACGGCGATGGCGATGCCGTCCAGGGCCATGACGTGCTCTTGGATATCAATGTTCATTTCGCGGGCGCGCTGCAACTCTTCCTCGCGGATGGAACGGGAGCTGGCGCAGATATCCGTCGCGCGGTTGAACAGCGCGGCGATGCCCGTGCCCGATCCGCCGCCACGCACGGCGACGCTGTGTTCGGGATAGGCGTACATGAAGTCCTCCGCCCACCATGCGACAAGGTTGACCATCGTGTCGCTGCCGCGGATCATGAGCATGTCCCTCATGCCCGGGCCGCAGCCGTGAAGCGTGAAGATCGCCAGACCTAGGAAACCGCCTGCGATAAGGTGGCGAACGCCACGAGTCATAGGGAAAGACGCCCCTTTTCAGCCCAAGTTTTCCCCAGTTCCCCGAGTTGTGCGCGCCGAAGCGCGCTCCGAGCGGGGGAGAATTGGCTGGAAGCCGGGATGATACCACACCGCCCCACAGCTTCCGCAATGCGTCGGTAGTCTGCGCCCGGGGAATTGCGCCTGCGTTAGTGGCGTGTTAGAAAATGGTTAGGGCGTGAGGCTTGGCCAGCGCGTCACTCGCCCGCGCCATCCCAGAGGTATTCCCGGCGCTCTTGGAGTGTGTCCATCGTCCATTCGTAGTGCTGGCGTTGGCTTGACTCCAACTCCGGCGCCAGGGGCGCCTGCTTGACCCTCACCTCGCTGGAGCCGCACCCGGGGACGGCGGTCAGCGCGGCCGCCAGCAACGCCCCTTGGGTCATGCGCGTGAGCCATTGTGCGTTCATGACGTGAACCCTCCCCATATCACCCTTGGCCGCCGAGCATCTGGCTGTAGCGCGGCATGAGTTGGCCCAGCGCGGCGGGATCCTCGAAGGCGGTGGCCCGCACCGGATAGTCCGCGTCCAGCCGCGTCCAGCGCACATGGCCGTCCATGAACAGCACGTTCGAGCCCCCGGGAATGTGATTAAACGCGAGGGTCCCTTGCCAGTACTCGCCCACGTGCAGGTCGCTCCTTCCCGCCCATGCGTCCCACATGACCGGCAACTGGCTCTGCGCCTGTTGCGCCGCGGCGGGGTTGTTGATATCCGTGATGAAAAACCGCTCGACGCCTTCCCGCAGCATCGGATAGCCGCGGGGGAGGACACCGCCGTCGTCATCCCGCCACGCGCTCGCCGCCGGTTCGCCCGCCGTCAGGCTCCACGGCAACAGCTCCGCGGGGATGTCGCCTTCCATGCGGCCGCGCCAGCGCACCACGTTGCCCATCCGGCCTCGGGGCGGACAACCCGCGCGCTCCAACAAGGGCTGAGGCACAACATCCAGCGCGTAGAGGATCATCGGCCAGGCGCCCACCATCGACGCGGCATGGAGGAACTGGCTCTGGCTTTGGACCGCATAGGGGAAGTAGACGTAGGACACCGGTTGGGAGAGGATGGCGTAGCGGCAGGCGTGGACGTGAAAGCTGTTGCCCGTCAACCCGTCGATCTGCTTTTGGATGTCCTTCTCCACGCCCGTGCCCGTGACGCCGCCGAGCCCAGAACTCCAAGAATCGTCCCGTGAGTCCGACGGACAGATCATGAGATTCGCGTCCGTCCAGTACTCGGGATAGAGGGCGTCGCCGGGCAGGCCGAGAAGCCAGGGTTGCGCGTTGATGTTCCAACGCTGACCCGGAGGGAAGAGGCCGTTGGCCTCGTTCGCATACATCTTGAAGATAACGCCAAACTGGCGCAGATTGCCCGCGCACACGGTCCGGCGCGCGGCTTCACGGGCGCGGGCCAGCACGGGCAGCAGAATGGCGGCGAGAATGGCGATGATGGCGATCACCACCAGCAGCTCAATGAGGGTAAACCCCTTGGAGCGGCGTACTATCATGCGAGTGGATCCTCCCACTACGGCTTCCAACATGCCTTACTGGCCCCTGGCGTCCCCCGAGCCCTTCGCCGGTGAACGGACCAGCCCTGTGTTGTGTCGTGCGGGTGTCCCTCGCGCTACGCCGCCTCCGCGCCGCCCCAAGAGGGGCGCGAACGGCGCGCGTCTATGTGGCGTCGCTATGAACCGGCCCCAGCGGGCCGGAAAGGTTCCCCGCGCGGCGCATCCAGGCCCGGACACGCCGCGCGCGCACTAGTATGCCACACGATCCCCCATTCCGCCAAACCGATTACTGTATTAGTGTTGTGCGTGTCGTTAGTAGTTTGGTTGCTGTCGGAGCGAGCAATCCAGAGTCATGTCGCCGAAAAAAGAACGTCATGCGCTTGGCGCAGCAACGGTTGCGCCCCGGCCACGCCCTTGTGCATACGATCAGCGGGTTCCGAGCGCAAACCGGGGATCATACAGCGCTGGGCTATGGTACCCCATGTGTAGAATGCTCAGCGTGCTTGTGTGTAACCCGATACATGCCTAAGTCGAGGAAGCAAGGCGATAGAATTCTTTCTTAACCTGGAAAACAACCAAATAATTTAAGTGTCGTGGTCCTGGAAAGGCAAGAATTGTTGCATGTTGTCCTTCACATGTCGCGAAGATCCAGGGGAAGCCGTGGACTCCCCTTCACTACCCTCATCTTCCAGGATATAAGCTCGAACGTTCAAGCCTTGTTCTTGACTACGCTTAGCAGTCTCCTTTAGTTCTTCCACTGAGCGGAGAGGATAAATTACCGCTCGAGAGAGATTCTTTAATCGTCCTTGAGCATCTCGTTCCCAAAACCTAACCTCGTTGATAGCTCGTTCTTTGCGCCGTTCAGGGTGACCGTATAATCCAACATCCAATAGGTATGCAGCATATCGACCAGTTCGTCTGGAGCTACTAGTGTTATCGCTAATGAGATGAAGTAGTCGAGAATCTACAAGCGCGTCAAGCAAGTTACGGAGTTCGTGATCGCTTTCCAGGATGTCTAGATTTATATGGAAGCAATTCGTTTTCCTAGTGTCTCTGACGAAACGTATTATATCAAACAGAAGTACCTCTACGATTCTTGCATCACGTGCCATATCTATGGCAAGTTCTGGGTATTTCGTTCCCTCGGCGTAGATGCGTGCCGCCTCATTAATCCGTCGTTTTCCGACGCCACGCTCACTACGTTCATGCGATATCAATAGGCCCTCTTTCACAACGCCAAAGAAGTCACGCGGTACGCCGCCAGAAGCCAGCACAGCCTGGCTAAAACCTTCTCCTATAAAGAAATCGTCGGGGGATTCTATTCCGATTTCGTCGCATACCGCGTCCCATATTGAACGCAGAAAGCGCGTGATAGATTCGAACTCGCCGAGTGGAAGCTCTAAGTTTATCGACTGTATTTCGTGACCCAGGATCA
>SLHB01000322.1 GCA_007136375.1 Candidatus Hydrogenedentota bacterium | reverse complement strand
TCTTGGTGAGCAAGTCGCAGACCCGCGATTATGATGGATTCCTCCGCGATTTCGAGACGAGTCTGGAGGAATTGCAGACGGACTACATCGATCTCTACCACATCCACAGTCTTCAGCCCGGCCAGGACGGCGATATGTCCGCGCTCGAGGATGGCTGCGCCCGGGCGGCCCGGCGGCTGAAGGACGAGGGCGCCATCGGCCACTTCGGGATTACCGGCCATAGCGGCGCCGGCGTCCTCATCGAGGCCATCAACGCCCTCGATCCCGACGCGGTGATGACGGTGCTCACCGTGACGCGGGAAGACGACGGGCGCTACGAGGACGAATTGCTGCCCTTGGCGCGGGAGCGGAACATGGGCGTCATCGCCATGAAGACGGTGCGGCGCGGCCGGGACGCCGACGAGCTCGGCACGGAGCTTATGCGTTATCCGCTGAGCCTGCCGGGCGTCCACGTGGCTAACGTCGGCTTCGACGCCATTGCTCATCTGGAGACCAACGCCGCCATGGCCCGGGGCTTTGTCCCGATGGACGCCGATACGCGGGAGCAGTTCGCGCGCAGGGCGGGCGCCGCTGTCGCGGGCGTACCCGCGCCGTGGGAACGGCCCGGTTATGTGGACGGCGTTGGCGTGATCGCGTGATGGCGGCCGCGGACGGCCGGGCTTCTACGCTTGCGCGGCTTGGCGGAGCTCCCTCTTGAGGATCTTGCCCGTGGCGTTCATGGGCAGCGCCTCCCGGATCTCCACATAGCGCGGACACTTGTACTTCGCCATTTCCGTGCGGGCCCAGGCGCGCACCTCCGCCGCTGTTAGCGTTGCGCCGGGCTCCAGTACGACACAGGCTTTCACTTCCTCGCCGAACTCCCGGTCCGGCACGCCGATGACCGCCGCCGCCGCGACGTCCGGGTGGGCCAGGAGGGTTTCCTCGATCTCCCGGGGGTAGATGTTGAACCCCGCGCGGAGGATCATGTCCTTGAGCCGGTCCACCACGTAGAGATAGCCGTCTTCGTCCATCTTGCCGATGTCGCCGGTGTGGAGCCAGCCGTCCCGAATCGTCTCCGCCGTGGCCTCGGGGCGCTTGTAGTAGCCTTTCATGACGTTGTGCCCCCGAATGACGATCTCGCCGGGCTCTTCCGGCGGGAGGGGGCTCGACGCGCTATCCACGACGCGCGCCTCCACGCCCCAGACGGGCAGACCGATAGAGCCGGGCTTGCGGGGCCGATCCCGGCGGTTGAACGTGGCTACGGGCGACGTCTCCGATAGGCCATAGCCTTCGAGGATTGGGATGTTGAACCGTTCCTCGAAGCGGCGTAAGAGGTCCACCGGAATGGCCGCGCCGCCGCTGACGCCGATGCGCAGGGTCTGGCTGATGCGGTTCACGTCCTCGTCCGAGAGATCCCGGACCCGAAGGATGTCGCTGAACATGGTGGGGACGCCGCAAAATATGGTGATTCCCTCGTCCAAGAAGGCCTTGACGGCGGCGCTTGCCTCGAAACGGGGCAGCAACACAAGGGCCGACCCGCCGAGAACGCCCGCGTTCATCTGCACTGTCTGCCCGAAGGAATGGAACAGGGGCAGGGCGATGAGCTGGCGGTCTTCAGGTCCTCCGCCGTGGAGGTCCCGGGACACGAAGGCGTTCAGCACCATGTTGGCGTGGGTCAACTCCGCCCCCTTGGGCTGGCCGGTGGTGCCGGAGGTGTAGAGGATGACGGCGGTGTCGTCCGGTCCCGTGACCGCCGCGGAGCTTTCCGGCGGCTGCCCCGTCAGCAGTTGGCCGAGGGTTGTCGCGCCTTCCACCGGACAGGGCGCGGCCGGGTCCGCCGTGATGACGAAGAAGTGCTTGCACGTTTCCACTTCGGCGAAGGCGGCGGCGCCTTCCTCCAACATGGGCAAGTGGCGCGCCCCTTCAAAACAGAAATAGGCCACCGCGTCCGAGTCCGCCAAGTGGTAACTGATTTCCTTCCGTTTCAGCAACACGTTGAGCGGCGCCGCGACGGCCCCCGCCTTGAGAATCCCGTAGTAGACGACGGGAAAGGCCGGCAAATTCGGGCAACTTAGCGCGACTTTGTCCCCCTGCCGCACTCCCGCTTCCCGCAAGGCGTTGGCGGCCTTGTTCGCCGCCGCGTTCAGTTCCCGGTAGGTCATTCGGTGACCGCCGAAGACGATGGCGCAGTGGTCCGGATAGTCCCGGGCCGCCGTCTCCAGCACCGTGGCCAGATTGAGCATTCGTTATCCCCCTTGGGTGTTGTCACGGCGCCAATATGGTCTCCGGCGCGTGTTCTGGGGTGGAGTGTTCCACTCCCTGGCGCCGGCTGTCAAGCGGACGCTCGTCCGAATATTGACCTCATGTTGGGCGCGGGCTAAAGCGGCGGCGCAAGCGGCCGATAGAGGGGATGTAGCCGGGGCCGACGCCCCGCGCAACAGACACAAGGGGCGGCAGCGGGACGCGCCGCCCAGGGTTCTCCCTCCAGCCGCGGCTTCCGCGCTGGGTCCCGGGACGGGACAGGAACCCGCTCCTCCCGGAGCGGGGAGGCGTTACCGCCAGAAGCCGCAAGCAGTCTCCATGCTATTGCAGTCAACAAGAAGGCAACACCGGCCGTCCCGGAAGACGGCCCAACGCCGATGGCGGCGTACGGATACGCCGTCTGGCAAACAAGGAGGGTACTATTTATGGGTCTTCGAATTAACACCAACCTGGCCGCGCTTAACGCCACTCGTGTTCTCAACAACACCACCCAAGACCTCAACAAGAGCATCGAACGCCTGTCCAGCGGCCTGCGCATCAACCGCGCCGCCGACGACGCCTCCGGCCTCTCCATCGCGGAGGGATTCCGGTCGGTGGTGAGCGGCACGCAGATGGCGGCCCGCAACGCGCAAGACGGCATCAACCTCGTCCAGACCGCCGACGGCGGCTTGAGCGTGATGGGCGACATCCTGCAACGGATGCGCGAGCTGGCGGTTCAGGCCGCCACCGACACGCAGACCGCCGAAAGCCGTCAGTACTTGCAGGACGAAGTGACGGAGCTTGTTGAACAGATTAACAGCATTGCCGCCGACACCGAATTCAACGGCATTTCCCTTCTCGACGGAACAGACGCGGCCGACCTGACGTTGCAGGTGGGCGCCATGCAAGGGCAAGAGATGACCGTGGCGATTGAGGATGCTGACGCCACGGCGCTTGGCGTTGCTACCATTGACTTGACGGCCAACGACGGCGCCGATGCTCGGACCGCGATTGACACTATCGACGACGCCTTGGACGATATCAGCGAGTGGCGCAGCAACCTCGGCGCCCTGCAGAACCGCCTGGAGTTCACGATTCAGAACCTGAACATCCAGGAAGAGAATTCCGCGGCCTCAGAGAGCGCCATCCGCGACGCGGACATGGCCCGGGAGAGCATCCAGTTCACCCGGAACCAGATCCTCCAGCAGGCGGGCACGGGCATGTTGGCCCAGGCGAACATCTCCCCGCAGACGGCCCTCCAGCTCCTCGGCTAAGGCCGGGAGCGTAGCCCCACTACATAGCGCTGCTTCATCCCACGTTGGCCCGGGTTCGCCCGGGCCAACGTTGTTGATCGGGGCCAACATTGGCTGCTGCTCCTTCTGCGTTTTTTGACAGCGCCCGGGTTCATGCGTTACGGTGGAGAGCATATACACGCTGTGGTCTGAGCCATGGCGCGCACAAGAGCCAATACGGCGGGCAGCGTGTGGCAGCGGCGGATCGCCAGCCGCGGCCGCGCCGCGCCATTAACGCGAAAGGAGGTTGCCATGCCGTTCAACGTAACGGAAGAAGCAACGAGCGCGCTCAAGGGCGTGTTGGATAACGTCGAACGCGAACCCGAACAAGTGCTCCGTCTCATCTACACGGAGGAAGGCGAGCTGAGCTTGACCCTGGACGCGGCCACCGATGACGACGAGGTGATCACCCATGGCGGCGACGCCGTAATGGTTGTCGAGCCGCCGGTTTCGCAACAGCTCGACGGCGCCGTGATGGACGTCAAGGACAACGAAGGGGACGTGTCTTTCACCATCCGGCCGGCTGAAGAAACCGAGGAAGCGGAGTAAGGGCTTCCAGTCCGCCTTCGCGGCGGAGTTCCGACTCTTTACTGGCGCATTCGCGGGCGCTTGGCCGTTACAGCGGTCGAGCGCCCGCTTCCAAACAGACCTGCGGGCCGGGCGCCACGCCTGCCCGAGTGCTCCGTACTGTTCCGGCGCCTTCCGGAAAACTTGGCGAGACGCGCCTGGTCTTCCTTCGCGGCTGGGTGATTTTCCCTGAATTCGGCCGCTGTTCGTCTCCTTTTCCTGACACTCCCGCGTTTCACTTCCGCAAGCCTCCGCAAAGATGTTGCATCGCATGTCGAGTATCGCTTATACTTGTTAAGCATGCTATCAAGCCGTTCACGCTGTAGCGGGGGCGGCATCCCCATAAATCGCGGTGGAACACTCGATGATGGAGTACACGTAATGCGCACCGGACATATACTCATCGCGACGGCTCTCATCGGCGCCATCTGCGCCGCTCTCGTGGGAATCGTGCACGCCGACGATACGCTCGTGATCTATTCAGGCCGGAGCAAGAGCTTGGCCGAGCCGGTGATCCAGCGGTTTGAAGAGGCGACGGGCATCCGCGTGCAGGTCAAGTATGGCAGCACGGCGCAACTGGCGATGGCGTTGCAGGAGGAAGGCGCCCGCTCCCCCGCGGACGTCTTCTGGGCGCAGGACGCGGGCGCGCTGGGCGCGCTGGGTGAAGCGGGATTGCTGGCGCCGTTGCCCGGCGAGTTGTTGCAGCACAGCATTCCCTCGCAGCGAGAGGGCGAACATGTCTGGGCCGCGACGAGCGGGCGGGCCCGGGTGTTCGCCTACGCGTCGGACCGTGTGGACGCTGGCGAACTCCCCGAGTCGATCATGGATTTGACCCATGACCATTGGCGCGGCCGCGTGGGTTGGGCGCCCTCGAACGCGTCCTTTCAGGTCTTTGTGACGGCGCT
>SLHB01000325.1 GCA_007136375.1 Candidatus Hydrogenedentota bacterium | reverse complement strand
GGTCCAACCGGGCCGGTACCCCCGTTGCAGGTAGCCCTCGGCCTCATGGGCGTTGGGGATGGCGAAGCGCTCCGCATCCCACTCTAGGGTCCGGCCGCTGCGGTACGCCACGTTCCCCAGGAGCACCGTTTCCGTGATGCGCATCGAATAGCCAAAGTGGCACAGCGTTTCGCCCTCGCCGCGGCAGGCGTCGACCCACTCCTGGTGATGTCCCACGGAAGGGGCGATGGTGGGGTCCGGCGGCTCGTACCCCGCGAATTCCTCCGCGGGCCAGAGTTCATGACGGGGATAGCTCGCCAGGAGCATGCCCTCGCTCCCCACGAACACACACCACGCCCAGTCTGGCAGGCCGTTCTCCGCGAACACGTCCGGCGGCTCGTCGCCGTGGGTCCAGGTGAGGGTGATGGGGTCTCCGTCGCCGCGTTCGAAGGTGTAACGCACGTGCAGTTGACCGGGGCCCGATTCGGGATGTGGCTCCGGGCCTTCCGCCTCGATCAGGGACGGATGGCGCAAGTCCAAGGCCCAGAAAGGCAGATCCATATAGTGGCAGCCCATATTGCCCAACTGGATGCCGCCGCCAAAGTCCCACCAGCGGTGCCATTGTGTCGGGATGTAGGAAGGATGGAAGGGCCGGCGGGGCGCCGGGCCGAGCCATAGGTCCCAGTGCAGTTCGGAGGGCGTCGACGGCGTGTCCGTGGGCCGGTTCGCGGCGGCCGATCCGCCCCGCAGCCAGATGTGGCAAGCGCTCACCGCGCCGATTGCGCCCGCGCCGATGAGCTCGACAACGCGCCGGAAATTCTCCGACGAGTGCACCTGCGTGCCCAACTGGGTGGCCACGCCCTGCTCCGCCGCCACGTCGGCCATCGTCCTCGCTTCGTACACCGAATGGGCGCCCGGTTTCTCGCAGTAGACGTGCTTACCCAGGCGCATGGCCGTCACGCTCGCCGGGGCGTGGTTGTGGTTCGGCGTGCTGACCATCACGGCGTCAATGTCCCCGGCCATTTCGTCCAGCATCTTCCGGTAGTCGTGATACTTCGCGGCGTCCGGAAACTGTTCGAAGGCCACGGCGGGCGTCGGATTGCGGGGCCCTTCGGCGCGCAAGTCCACGTCGCACAGGGCCACGATGTCCACGCCCGTGACGCGGCCGCCGTTCGCGGCGTAGTCCTGATCGCTCCGGCCTGACAAGATCCGGAGGTTGTGGCCGCCATGGCCGCCCGCGCCGATGACCGCCACGCTCAAGCGGCTGTTCGCTCCGGCCGTTCGCGCATGGGATCGGGCGGTCAATCCCTTTGCGGCCGCCCAGCCCGCGCCGATCGCCACACCGGCCTTCATGAAGGCGCGGCGGCTCATCGTGCCCTTGTCCATGCGCTCGGTCTCCCCTGGTAGAACCCCTTAAGCATGCTGGCCCCATGCCAGCCGTGCGTGCTGGCCCCAAGCCAGCGGCGCTTACTCGGGTGGCAGAATAGCCCAAGGCCTGCGTCTCCGGCAACGGCCGGAAGCTCCGCGCTGCCGCCCCCCGGCGTCAGTGGGCGCGCCGCCGCCTTGCCGCGTCAGTGATCATGCCGCCACCCATAGGCGCCGCTCACCTCGTGGAGATGCTCCATGGCCGGGGCGTTCCACGCGTCGCCGCCCTCCCGCTCAAAGAAGAACGGCGCGCGCTCCACCTCATCGGGATAGACCTGGTGCATCGTTTCGGCGTCATAGAGCCGGCCGTTGATCATCGTCCAGGCCACGCGCTCGGATTGGCGAAGGTCTTCGAGGGGGTTCCCCTCTATGACCACAAGGTCCGCCAGCTTTCCGGGCTCGATCGAGCCGATGTCCCCGTCCATGCCCAAGGCCCGGGCGCCGTCGATGGTCGCGCCGCGAAGGGCTTCCCAGGGCGTGAAGCCGCCATGCTCCATGCTCCACATCTCCCAATGGGCGCCCAGGCCTTCCCGCTGTCCGTGGGCGCCGATGACCGTAGGCACGCCGTGATCGGCGAGTTCCTTCGCATGCTCGGCCACGGCCACGTGGTTGTAATGCTCCCAAGGAGCGATGGACCGGCGGACAGAGCGGGGATACAGGATCGCCTTGGGAACCCAGCGCAGCAGGCGCTCGTTGTTCCACACGTCATCGTGGGCGTAGAAGTATTCTTCCGCGAAGAGGCCGCCGTAGGCCACGCTGAACGTGGGTGAATAGACCACCTCCGTCTGGCGCCAGAACTGTTTCACGTCGTCGTAGATTGCGTGGACGGGCAAGGCGTGCTCAATCGTGGTGTGGCCGTCCATGATCTGGCTCATGTTGGATTCGAATCGCATGCCGCCTTCGGGAACAACCATGACGCCCAAGCGCCGGGCCGCCTCCAACACCATCTGCCGCTGGTCCCTGCCCAGATAGTTGTAGCTCTTGACGGATATGGCGCCCGCCTCCTTGAGGCGGCGCACGTGGAACTCCGCGTCCTCGTAATCGTCGATGCGCGCCGTCGCGCCCGGCTGCAAGGCGCCATACAGAATGGTCCCCGTGGAGAATATGCGCGGCGCCACGGTCTTTCCCGCGCGCTGCAACTCGGCCGCCGAAAAAATGGCTTCCGTATTGTTGGACGGATCGTGGATCGTGGTCACACCGAAGGCGAGGTTCGCGTATTGCAGCCGGTTCTGTTGGGGCGTTAGCTGGTCGTGGGCCATGGCGCCGTGAGCGTGGACATCGACCAGGCCGGGAACAATGGTCTTGCCCGCCGCGCTGATGGTTTCGGCGCCGTCTGGGATCGTCACTTCCGCCATGGGGCCCACGGCCTCGATGCGATTGCCCCGGATCACCACCACGCCGTCCTCGATAACTTCGGACCCGGCCCCGGCGCCGCGCATGGTTACGACGCGGGCGCCGGTGAACGCCACAAGCCCCTGGGGGACGTCCGCGGGCGTGGTGAACCCGAGGTCCAAACCTTCCGTCTCTGGCTCTGGAAGCTCTTCGGGCGCGCCCTCCAGGAATGCGAAGGTTCTCGCCAGCTCCCGCTCGTACAGGCGGGCTCCGTGGGACCAGCGCACCGCGCCGCTGTCCTCGCGCCAATGCAGGTTGCCTCCCGCGCGAGCCGACACCTGGCGCACGGGAAAGGCGCCCGTGTTCTTGCCAATGTTGACAGGGCCGCCGGCGCGGATGAACGGCGCCACCCAGACGTTGTAGTCCTCCGTAAAGGCCACCCAACGGCCATCCGGGGAGACGCTGTATTCGGTCACCCATTCGCCGGACATGTGTTCCCGCTCGTCGTGGCCGTTGAGGTCCACGCTCTTCAACAGCAGATCGCGGCCGCCGCTGCGCTGGGAGAAGAGCACGCGCTCGCCATCGGGCGTGAACGCCGGAGCCCGGCCCCGGTCCATTAGCTTGCGCGGCGTTTCGCCACCGCCCGCGTCTACGATGTACACCCCAGGTTCTTCGGACCACAGCGGGGACGTGATGTAGCCGCCGGTAGTCTTGCGAAACACGGCCTTGCCGCCATCGGGAGAGAGCCGCGGCTCCACGTAGTGGCCCGGCTCCTCCGTGAGCGCGCGCTCCGTTCCCCCGTTCATGGGTTTGACACGGACGCTCCCCAGTTCTTCGTCGTTCCATGTAACGAAGATGATTTCCTGGCCGTCATGGGAAAAAGATGGATAGAATTCGAAGCGATCCTCGGCGTCCGTCAGGGGTTCTCGCGTATCCGCCGCGATGTCGTGAATCCAGACCCGGCCCAACGCCGTGTACGCCGCGTGGCTCCCGTCCGGGCTGTACTGGGTCCACCGCAGCATGCGGACATCCACCTCGTCCGGCGCCACGTCCACGTCAAAGCGCACGGCGTCGTGAAAGCGGCGCTCGGTTCGGACGGTGACGGGGATGACGGCGCTATCGCCGTCCAAGTCCACACGGCGGATCTTCCCGCCCGCCCAGAACACCAGGCCGTCGCCGCCGGGCAGCCACGCGAAGCGGGGATAGTTCCCCATGTCGCCGCTCGTTTCTTGCTTGTCCCGGTCCAACGCGTCGTAGACCGTTTCCTCCTTCCCCGACGCCAGATCGCGGACCACCAGCCGGCTCGAAAGCTCCAAAGGATTGCGCCGGACAAAGGCGAGGCGCTCGCCATCGGGCGATGGAAGGGGCCGCACCGCGCCGCCGGGCCCGTCCACGATCGTGTCCCGCTCTCCGGTTTCGCGGTCCAACCGGCGAATGGCGAACACGCCGTCGAGGGCGTCTTTGTTGTATTCCCAAGTCACGCCGCCCGTGACATCCTGGCTGTAGTAGACGTAACGGCCGTCGGGCGAAAAGGCCGGCTCGGCGATGTTCTTCTGCGAGTCCGCGCCATGGAGCCGCTCCACGATCTCGACGCCGCCGCCGCCCGCCCGGTGATACAACCAGATCGACCCGGCGGGAATGCTGCGTTGCGAGACGAAGCCCTTGCGCGCCGCGATATAGTCGCCACAAGGCGAGAAGGCGGGGTTGTGGAGCAGGTGGTCCCGCTCCTCCGTGACGGCCCGGGGGTTCGATCCGTCGGCGTCCATCACCCACATGTTCTCGGCCCCGCCGCGGTCGCTGATAAAGGCAATCGTCTCGCCATCCGGGCCGTACGTGGGCTGAAAGTTCCACGCGATCCCGTCCGTTAGCGCTTCCGCCTCGCCGCCGTCGATGGACGCCCGGTAGATGTCGCCGAGCATGTGAAACACAATGTGGCTTCCATCAGGGCTCACGTCAACGTCCGCCCACGTCATCTCGTCCGTCTCGACGGGGATGGCGCGCCATTCCCCCGGCGGATCGTTGACGTCCCAGGCGTCCTCGGCGGCGCCATTGACGGCTATCAGCAGGCCCGCCGCGATCAGAACGGCCGCGGCGGTGAACGGCGGCGTGAAACCTCGCATGTGGAATCGTCTCCTTTCGTAAAGGTGAAGCGGGCCGGCGCGTGGACCGGTACGCGGACACGCTTGGCGCGCGAAGCATCGCATGGACGGCGCCGGGATGTCCCCCGAGAGGCAAAGTAACAAACAGCGAG
>SLHB01000359.1 GCA_007136375.1 Candidatus Hydrogenedentota bacterium | reverse complement strand
GCGTTGGTCATGCGCAAGTCCACGGATAACGCGGTGACCTGGACCCGTCCCCGGATCATCAATGAAGACTTTGGGCTGAGAAACCAGGTGATCTCCTGCGCCATCGAAACCCAGGATGGGCATCTGATCCTTGCCTGCGACGCGACGACCTACGGGTACGGCGGTACAGCCGTGCACATTAGCGTGGACGGCGGCGAGACCTGGCGCGATCCCGGCGCGGGACAAGCCGAACCGGGTTTCGAGGATGGTGAAACCGGTCACTGGATCGCCGGCATTCACGCGCCCGTGGTCGAGTTGGAAGACGGCCGCCTGCTGGCTTACGGGCGTGGCGACAATATCGATGACCGCATGCCCAAGAGCGTGTCGGAGGATGGCGGCGAGACGTGGACATACAGCGCCAGCGAATTCGATCCCATCTCCAGCGGCCAGCGCACGACCATGCTGCGCTTGGAGGAGGGCCCGCTCTTCTTCGCCTCCTTCGCGGAGACGCTGACCATTACCGACGCCGCGGGCGACGAGCGGGACGTGACCGGCCTGTTCGCGGCGCTCTCCTACGATGACGGGGAAACCTGGCCGTACAAACGCCTGGTGACCGATGATGGCCCGCCCCGGGAACTGAGCACCGAAGGCCATCTCGACACCTTCGTCCTCGGGCCGGACACGGCCGAGCCCCGGGGGTATCTCGCCTCGACCCAGAGCCGGGACGGCGTGATCCATCTCATTAGCAGCGGCCAACACTACGCCTTCAACAAGGCCTGGATCATGGCGGAGCCGCCGGCGCCGGCGGAGTAGCGTTCTGGCCGAAGCGCAATCGAATACGATGAACCCGGAGCCGTCCATGGAGAGGCGGCTCCGGGTTAGACTCGAACGGGGGAGAAATCGTCATGAATTCCCAACGGTTTACACTGCCTATTCAGCGGCATGGCCTTCGGTTTCGGATGCTTTCGGCGGTGTTTGCCGTAGCGCTAGCGGTGGCCGCGGGAAGCGCCGCGGCCATGCAGACGCACCGTATCCAGGATTTCGGCGCCCACGCGGACTGGCGGGAAGCGCTGGAGGAACGGGCGGAGCGCGGCGACATTGTGCGTCTCTACGTATTCGAGGATCTGGAGCCTGGCGAGTCCGCCCCTTGCCTCGCGGGATCGGACGTGGACGCGAGTTATGACCCCGCGCCCGCGGAAGCGCCCAACAGCGTGGAGGGCCGGTGGCCGGAAAGCGCCGCCGTGAAGGTCGACGAGGGCCGGTACCAAGCCGGCGCGTTTTCCGTGGGGGAGGACGGCTTTACCGCGTCGCTCTGGCTCCGCCTCGAAGGGATGGGCGGCCACCGCGGCAACCAGGACGCGGAAAACGGCATGATCATGGCCGTGGGCAACGGATACTGGGAAGGGTGGCGGATTACGGTAAGCTACCCGAGCCGGACGCCCCGCTTCGAGATGGGCCGGCCACAGCCCGCCAACGCGGAGGGCGTGTCCGGCGGAGTGATCCCGGAAGGGGTCTGGACCCATCTGGCCGTGGCGTGGAACGGCGGGCGCCTGTTCATGTACGTCAACGGACTCCTCGTCGCGGAGCAGGCCTTTGAAGACTCCTACACGCCGCCCGGCGACGGCCCATTCCGCATTGGGTATGCGGCGGCAGGCATCGGCTCCGTCGCCATGAGCATCGGCGAAGCCGCGGTCTTCAACCGGGCGCTGAGCCCGGCTGAGGTGTTCCGCGAAGCCCACTTTCACGCCCCCATTTCGGACGAACTCGTGGAAGAATTTGTGGCGGCCCACCGGCGCGCCATGGAGGGCGAACGGGCCGGCGCGGGAGACGCCTACGCGGCGATCGCCGCCGATGCAGACGTTCCGTCCTATTACCAAAACGCGGCGTTGCTTCAGGCGGCTCCCTTGGTGAACCACGTTCGGCCCGAAATCGCCGTCGACGCCCTCGCCGTGTATCTCGCCCACGCGGAAGTGGAGGCCGGCGAATACGTGGAACTGCAAATGGACTTGGCCCGGCGATTGCAGAGCGCCGGCGATCCCGGCGCCGCCCGCGAGAGCGCCCGGGCCGTAGCCGGGATGGACGGCGTGGCGGTGGGGGATTGGTGCGAAGCCCAGTTGCGTATCGGACACGCCAATTGGCAGGACCAGCGCTACGGCGAAGCCCGGGAGGCGTACCGCGCCGTGGTGGAGCGGGAAGACGCGCCCATTCGCTATCGCGCCGCCGCGCAAAGCCGGATCGGGCGCGCGTGGGTCATGGAAGAGGATTACGCCGCCGCCCGGAACGCGTACGAAGACCTCGCGGCCATGGAGACGCCGTTGGGCCATTTCGAGGACATCGCCCGGGAACGCCTTGCCGAGCTCGACCGGATGGAAGCGGGAGAGTCTCCATGGGATCCCGCCCGGAGCCGCGTTGAGATTCCAGAACGTCCCGCGCCGGGCGCGTTGCTCTATGTGGCGCCCGACGGAGATGACAGCGCCGCCGGAACCGCGGAAGCGCCCCTTGCGTCCCTCGCCGGCGCCCGGGACGCCATCCGGGAGTTGCGGGCGGCGAACGGCCTGCCGGATGGCGGCGTGGAAGTGCGCGCGACGGACGGAGAGTATTACCTGGACGAAGGCCTGGTTTTCACGGACGCGGACAGCGGGACGCCGGAGGCGCCCATCGTCTACACGACCCATGGCGGCGGAACGCCCCGGTTCACAGGCGGCGTGGTTATCGACGGCTTTGAGCCCGTGAGCGACGAGGGCGTCCTCGCCCGCCTTCCAGAGGCGTCGCGGGAGCGCGTGCTCCAAGCGGATCTCGCCGCCCAAGATGTGACGGACTTTGGCGAGCTCGCCCCCCGGGGTTTCGGGCGGCCAGCCGCCGCCACGCCCGAACTCTTTTGGAACGGCGACCCCCTTGAGCTGGCCCGCTGGCCGAACGAAGGGTTCGTCCATGTCCGGGAAGTCATTGACGAGGAAGCCAATGAAGCCGGCGCCGTGCTGGGCTACGAAGAGGATCGGCCCGCTGGATGGGCGGAGCCGGAGAAGGCCTGGCTCTTCGGCTATTGGTATCACCACTGGGCCGACGGAGTCCTGGGAGTCCAGAGCGTCAATCCGGAAGCGCGCGAGTTGACGACGGCGCACCGGAGCAACTACGGCTTCCGCGAAGGGCAACACTACCACTACTTCAACATTCTGGAAGAATTGGAGCGGCCCGGCGACTGGTACCTGGACCGCGACGCCGGCGTGCTGTACGTCTATCCGCCGAGCGATGTGGAAGGCGCCGTGGCCGAGTTTTCGATCCTCGAAGATCCCATGGTCGCCGTCGACGGCGCGTCCCACCTGACGTTGCGCGGTCTCACCTTTGACGTGGGCCGCGGATCCGGCGTGACGATCAACGGCGGGGAGTCGGTCTTGGTGAAGGGCTGTGTCCTGAGCCGGCTCGCCCAGGACGGCGTCATCATCAACGGTGGGAGAAACCACGGCGTGCTCGGGTCCGACCTGTTCCGCCTGGGCCGGGGCGGCGTCGAGGTGACGGGCGGGGACCGGGCCACGCTCGAGCCCGGCGGCCACTTCGTGGAAAACAACCACATTCACGATTTCTCGCGCCTCGACCGGACCTACACGCCCGCCGTGCGGATGGGCGGCGCGGGCAACCGCATCAGCCACAATCTCTTCAACGACGCGCCCCACCACGCCATCCGCCTCGACGGCAACGATCACATCGTCGAATACAACGAGGTCCACAGCGTGGTGTATGAGAGCGACGACCAGTCCGGCATCGACATGTGGTTTAACCCCGCCTATCGCGGCAACGTCATCCGCTACAACTTCTGGCACCACATCGGCAGCGGCTTGGACCGCCACGGCCAAGCGGGCATCCGGTTGGACGACGCCATCTCCGGCGTGCGCATGTACGGCAATGTGTTCTATCGTTCGGCCAGCGGCATGTTCGGCGCCATCCAGATTCACGGAGGCAAGGACAACATTGCGGATGGCAATGTCATCGTGGATTGCAGCGCCGCCTTCTCTATCAGCGCGTGGGGGCCGTCCAGGTGGCAAGATTTCCTCGCCCGGGAGGACGTGGTCAACGCGATTACGAATCAAGTCAACATCCATGAGCCGCCCTACGCGGACCGGTACCCCGAGTTGGCGGAACTGGAGGAAGATCCGGACCAGAACGCCTTCTGGCGCAACGCCATCGTCGACACCGGCGCGTTCCTGTTGCGCGGCCGGGGCAACGAAATCCTGATGGACAACTGGCAGGGCGCCGGAGACCCGGGCTTCGCCAATCCGGAGGCCCGGGATTTCTCACTTTCCGATGACGCCCTGATCTACAGTCTGACGGGCATGGAGCCGGTTCCCTTTGAATACATGGGACCCTATGAGGACGGCCACCGCGCCTCCTGGCCCATCGAACACGGCGTCACGCCGCATTACCAGATGCTTGGCGGCGGCGAGTAGGTACGCGCGCGGAAAAGGACTGTCCGCGGGAAACAGGATGGGCCTCGGGCTGGCAAGCCGACAGGCTCCAGTTTCCCGCGGGCTGGGCCGAGATGCTTTGCGCTCAGCTTGGCTCGTGATCCGTGAACTGATCTAACAGCGCCTCCGCGGTCCACTTGGCGGTAAGGCCGACAACCTCGTGACAATTGCCTTGTTCGAGCGCGTCTTCACAAAGGACGGTGCCGTAGGCGTCCTGAAATTTCCGCGCAACCTGTTGGATCAGCCGGTGGGCGAGGGCCCTGCTGGCGAAATTCTCGCCGCCGCAAATGTAGCCGATTACGATGCCTGCCCCCGTGAAGCAGCCGCAACTCAGTTTTGTGCCGGGCGCCGCGCCGGCGTCGAGACACGTGGCTGCACGGAACAAGCCTGGATGATCCGGGACGAAATCCACGGCCTCTTGCAGCGCGGCCACGGTGCAGCGCGCGCAGCCCCCGTGCCGCTGATGCATCCGGTAGCCCAGTTCGTAGGCCCTGTTAAGAATTTCGTCACCCTTATCTTCCATCTCGAACCGCGTGGCCTCGTCGTAG
>SLHB01000162.1 GCA_007136375.1 Candidatus Hydrogenedentota bacterium | reverse complement strand
GCCTGGGATTTCGCCGTGGCGTAGGCCGTGCCCGCCATGGTGATGCCGATGCCCAGGGAGATGCCCACCGCGGCGATCGCGCCCGCCATGTCGCCGGCGGCTTCATCGCCGGCCTCTTCTTGAGCGAATGCGGACATGCCCGGCGCCAAGAAGAGCGCGCCCACCATGAGCAACAAGATGGCCCAAGACGCCCGCTTTTTCCGCGAATTAATCCCCATAAACTGCCTCCTTCCTAAACGGTTGATAGGTTCGTCCTTCTGGTGCAAAGAACTTTGGCAAGAACTCAACGTAATTCAAGCGCAACGCATGGATCGCCGGACTGACGATGCCGATGACGATGGCGAGAACATGCATGGTGAAGCCCACCAGGATAGCCCCGAAAATATTGGGCACAAGACCGGCGATCTCGTTGGCGGACGAGGCCAAGTACACCGACGCCACGCCAACGGCCATCAAACGGGCGTATGACAACACATTGCCCGCCAGCGACACGATCTCAATGACCTGAATGAGCCCCAAGGCGCCCAATCCGAGAACCAGGAGCACAACGGCGGCGCCAAACATCAGGGCCATGGGAATGAACACCCAGGCGCCGGCGAAGATCCCCACTTCAGCGTAATTCAACACGCCAAGGCCAAGGGCTCCAAGGCCAATGAGCAGGCCTATCTTCTCCTGGGCGTGATGGGTGTCATTGAAGCGCAGGCTCTCGTAAATGCCCAGGCATAGGCTTAAGGGCACGTGAAAGAGACCGAACCCAATGCCGAGGGCGAGCAGAAACATGAAGTTGGTTTCGTCGCCCCGGTAAAACCACAGGGCGAGATCGCGCCCCGGGATGATGCCGCCTAGGTACTCGCCAAACATGACGCCCCAGAACACGGAGCTGAAGCCCATGTAGATGCCTACGGTAAAGGCGTGTTTGGCGAGTTCGATGTGGGCGAAGGCGCGGCGGCCCCAATAGGCGAAACCCGCGATAATGAGCCCATAGACAGCGTCGCCAAGGATGAAGCCGTAAAACATCACGAAGAAGAAGCCCACGAGAATGGTGGGATCCAGCGAGCCATACGCGGGCGGCCGCAGGAGCGCCATCAACACCTCAAAAGGCTTGACCCACTCGTGATTCCGCAGCAGCGTCGGCACGTGCTTGCGCTCCTCCGCGCTTTCCACGGCCCGGTCTTCCACGGCGACTTCATTCGGGAAACGGGACTGCAATTCCCGGTAAAAACGGGGCAGTTCGTCGGAGGGCGCCCAACCATGGATGACCGCAAGGAGTTCGCTCTGGGCGAACTGGTTGCGGATGCTGAGCTGGGCCAGCCGGTCGGCCACCACGATTTGCATGGCGACCAGTTCGGCGCCTTCGTCGCGGCTGAAGGCGCGCAACTCTTCTTCAAGCTCGTTCAGCCGCTTTTCTTGCCGCTCCACGGCCTCGTCAAGCTTAGCCAGAACCTCGTCGATGGAGAGGCCGCGCAAGGTCTTGTCCGGCCCTTCGACAGGGTCGATCTTGAGATCATGCAACACCTTGCCCACGGCTTCGTTCTGTGACTCGGAATAAAGGATGAGGCCCGCCATGAGATTGCGGGACAAGCGCTTCTCGATGACCTCGCAGCCCGGGCCCACATCGTCGGCCAGCCGGGACTTGAGGGTGTGGAGGTTCTGGGCCACGTCGCCCTGAAGCATGATGGCCCGGGCGTTTTCGCCAAGAACAAGTTGGTCCTTCTTGTTGCCGAGAAGCGGCTCAATGTTCCGCAGCGTTTGGCGGTAATTGCGCAAGACCTCGATATTGTCTTGGAGATTGGTCCGTTGCCGGACGATGGAGCGCAGGTTCCGGCTCCATTCCCGGACTTTGTCGCTCCACTCTCCGGAATCGCTCTTGGCCAAGCGCGCTTGCGCTTCCCGCACTTTCTCCCAGTGGGGCCGGCGGTGCAGCAGGAGCGTCAACTCCCGGAGCGTCTGATCGAAGGTTTCGAGGTCCTCTTTCTCCTGTTTCTGCACGGGGGACAGATGCACCCGATGGAGAAAGCCAGGCGTGTTCTCAACGAAGAGGGGCACTTCCTCGACATGCAGTATGCCCTGCTCCTGAATGAACGCGACAAGGTCGTCCAAACGCGAGCGCAGGCACACGATTTCAAGACGGGACATTTCAGCTATCATGAACGGGTCTCGTGCTCACTCTTTAGGCAGGACAAGCTGAATAAGCTCTTCCACCACCTGGGGCGCATGGCTGGCGGCTTCGGCGCTCATCCGCTGGATTTGTTCATAGGAAGCTTCGCGGGCCGCCTTGCTTTCGGCCTCGCGCTGTTCTTCGGCTTTGCGGCGCAGTTCGGCGACCTCGCCTTCGAGCCGCTTTTCCGCTTCCGAGGCGATGTCGCGAGCCTCGGCGCGCGCCGCCTCGACGATTTGCTCCGCCTCGCGCTCCGCGTCGGCCAACTCTTCGAGGAGGCGCGCTTCTTGTTGCGCGAGGGTCTCAAGCAACCCATGAGGACGGGGGGTCCTGGTTTTTGCGGTACTCGCCATCTATACGGGTCTCATTCGCCTTGGAACGTGAATTCGTGGGGACGCCCGGCGGAACGGAAACGCTCATGCCCATGTCCCGCCCGGGGGAAGAACGCGGCGCCGCGATGCGCTAGGCGGCGCAAACGAGGCGGATTGTGCCACATCGTGCGAAGATGGGTCAAGTTTTCCGCGCGGCGCATGTTGGAGCGGCGCGACACGCCCTGTTCAGGGGCTCACGGGCGCGGTGGCGAGACGCTCGAAGGGGGCGTCCTCAAAGGCCGCGATGGCCTCGCCAGGCAGCAGCGGAAGCTCCGCGCCAAACAAGTCATTGAAGAGGATGCGGAACACGTTGACGGGCGTCACGTCCTCCGGCAACTCCAACACGCCGTCCGGCCCATGGAATAGCGCCAGGTTCGCCAGGGAGAGGGGGTTCTCGTAGCCGTCATCGACGAAATGGACCCCGGCCGGCCCCGTGGAGGAGAGCACGATGATGACCGGCGGCGCCGCGGAAGCCTCCAGAATGTCCCGCAACGTCTGGGACAGCAAGGTATTGGTGTAGTGGAGTTGCTCGACGTACGCCGCGCGCAACTCCGCGGCTGACAACTCCATTCCGCCGTTGTCCCGCCGGAGCGCCGGGGACGCCAGATCGGCCCGCCTGCCCTGGCGGTCGAACAGGAACGGCGGTCCGGGGACGGTCAAGCACGCGTACACGAAACGCGGCGCGTCCGAAGGCGTCGCGGCGATATCCGGCAACGTCTCCATTACGTAGAGGGTCCGCCGGCGCTCCACCACCTCCCGCATCGAGAGAGGCGTCCGATGGCGCGCGTAGTGAAGCGCCTCCAACAAGCGCGCGGCCGCGGTGTTCTCCGCAAGAACAAGTTCGAATTCGCCGAGAATGTCGCTGGGCCGATGGTATTCGTCCACCGTGGCGCGGGGTTCGAGAAGCTCCAGCCCCGGGGGAAACCCCGCAAGCACGTATCCTTGCCCCCGCAAGAACTTGAAGACCCGGTTGTCATTGTAGAGCCGCGCCAGATGGCGCAGATTTCCAGCGCCCTGTTCCGGAGCGAAAGCGTCCAAGTAGTCCATGTTCAGGCACGACACGACGGTCATGATCATGGAATGATAGTTGGCGAAGGCGCGGTCCGCGTGGTGGACGCCCGCCGTTTCAAGATCCCGAAGGAAGGGCATGTTGTTGTACGCGGCGGCGTCGCGGAGCACATCACCGCGCAGGTAGCCGTCAAGGACAATGAAGTAGATGTCCGGGAGCTGTTCATTCTCGCCCCCCCCCTCCTGCCCGCTCATCCCGGCGAGGGTCTCGGGCTGCGACGGCGGCTCATAGTCCAACACTGGCGGGCGGTTGTATGTGATATTCGCAAAGGATAGCAACAACAGCGCGACAGCGAACCAGTTCGCCGTCCGGGTCATCAATACGAACCCGCTTCTGCGCTGGAGCAGATAGCCAATGAGCGCCACAAACAGTAGTAGATAGAGGGCGATCCACCAGGAGGCGCCCCGGCCAAAGGCGGGCGCCATGAGAATCTCCACCAGCAGCCACAGGACCGCCGCGCCGGCCAGGAGGCCGGCCGCCGCCCGGCCCCTGCGGCCTTGAAACACCCGCCACCGCGTCGCGAAGATGGCGATGGCCGCCGCCGCCGCCGCGTACGCCGCGTGGTGCAGCAAGGTTGGCGCCGCGCCCACGAGGGGCACCGTGTGTTCGATGAGGATCTCAAGCACGTTCCAACCCGGGAAGGCGGCCAGAATGACGGCCGACGCAATGACTCCGCCTTTGTAGACGTGCCGGGTGGCGACAGCCGCGATCACCCACAAGACGAAGGCGGCGAGTAGAAAAAAAACCACAGGCCGAACCATGGCCCCGGGAGGCGTTCGGTCCATGTTGTGTGCATATAAGCCCAGTATGGGGTATAACATGAGTAGAAAAGGATGAAAAACCATGGCGGGAGCGCGGGCGTTGGCTTTGGCGAGGGCGGTTCTTCTGGCGAGAGATTCTTCCATGGCGGCCCCAGGTCTTTCCTTCCTAGCACGAATGGCTTTGGCCCGCTCCCGGGCGGCTTCATGGCGTGTCCGGCCGGTGTACAACAGCGGCTCGAATCCGATTTAATCCCCCTCAGCGCTCCCGCGGCGCGAAAAACGCTTGGCGACAGCGCACAAAACACCAGCGACTTGATCTTACACGCAAACCGGCGGAATTGCGAACACGAACAGTGCGCTAAGTACTGTGCGGACCGCTCGTTGCCCCTTCTTCCGCCCAGGCGAACACATTCCCTGGGGAACGCTCAGCCTGCCCGCCGTCCCGCGGCGGAGAGACCGCCCCTGAATAATGCCGTCCCGCGGTCTCGTGTGCCGGCAAAACGCCGGCGATTGGCGCCTCAATCGCCGGATAAGAACGCCGTTGGCGGAGCGGCGGCCCTTGTGTGCCGGAAAGATGCGGACCATGTCCGTTCACCCGATGGGTGAAGGCCACTGTTTCTTCCTCGGCGCGAAT
>SLHB01000233.1 GCA_007136375.1 Candidatus Hydrogenedentota bacterium | reverse complement strand
GGCCTAACGCCCATTTCCGTCTGATATCGCGGCCTCGGACAGCGCGGCGGATTCGCGCGGTCCGGGGCCGCTTCGTTGCTTCCTTCGGCGCGGATCCAGCACAGAGCGTCGTGTCACTTGCGCGGCCCCGGCTTTTCCCGGTACCGTTACAGCCGCGTCGCGCGGGCGGCGCCTCAAAGGGAAGCTCCGATGAGTTGGACCCATGTCCGAGGGGGAGCCGCGTGCAGGTTTCGGTGTCACCGGAAGTCAACGCCTTGCTCGACAGCGCCGCCACGCTGAGCGCGCGGCGGGGGTTGGCGTATGTGGGCGTGGAGCATCTCTTCGAGGCGCTGGCGAATGAATCGAAACTTCTGCCGGAGGCGCTGAACGACCGCTACTTCCAAGTCTTTCCCATCGTGATCCGGGAGCTGGCTCAACATGCATGGCAGGGCGTGTTGCCGGTGAGCGGCCGCGATGTCTTCCACACGCCCCGCTGCGCCGCCGCCTTGAACGAGGCCGCGCGTCTCGCCCAGCGCCTGGGACACGGAAAGCCCAGCGCCGGCCATGTGCTGCTGGCGCTCCTGGCCGACGCCCACGCCCAGCCCAGCCGCATCATGGACCGATTGCAGCTTGATCGGGGCGGCTTCATCCAAGCGTTGCGCCAAGCCTTGGCGGCCGGCGCCTTGCCCAAGGGGGAGCCCGGGCAGCGTCAGGCGGGGGCGGGCCCGGACGATCAAACGGGCTCCGCGACCTCCCAGGAACGCCCGGCCGGCGTGAGCGCGCCGGCGCAAACGGCGGAACCGCGACAGGGAGCGGGAGGCGCGAAGTCGCCCCTGGAAGAACTCACCCGCGACCTTAGTCTCGCCGCCCGGCAAGGACGTATCGAGCCCGCCATTGGCCGGGACAAGGAAATGTACCAGATTCTGGAGGTCCTCAATCGGCGCAGCAAGAACAACGCCATACTCGTCGGCGAGGCGGGCGTGGGTAAGACGAAGATCGTGGAGGGCATGGCGGTCCTCGGGGCGAAGCAACGGGAAAGCGGAGGCGTGCTCGCCCAATGGCGCTTTCTGGAGCTGAACATCGCCGCGCTTATGGCGGGGACCCAATACCGGGGCGCCCTTGAGGAGAAAGTGGCCGGCCTTCTCGAAATCCTCAAGCACACGAAGGACACCATCCTCTTCATCGACGAGATTCACCTCATCATGGGCGCGGGCGCCGTGGGGGAAGGGGGGATGGACCTGGCCAACCTTCTCAAGCCCGCGTTGGCGCGGGGCGAGATCCGGTGCATCGGCGCCACGACCCTTGATGAGTACCGCAAGTTCGTCGAGCGGGACCCCGCCCTGGAGCGGCGCTTCCAGATGGCGCGCATCGAGCCTTTGAGTCCGGGCGCGACTTGGGATGTGCTGAACCGGCTGCGGCCAGGCTTGGAGAAGCATCACAACATCCGCATCAGCCGCAAGGCCCTCCACGCCGCCATCACCCTCACGGGCCGCTACATGCCGAACCGGCACCACCCAGACAAGGCCATCGACGTGGTGGATCAGGCCTGCGCGCGCTACCGGCTCCTAGCCGTCGCGACGAAGGCCCGGCCCGAACTCTTCGAACACGGGAGCCAAGCGGCGGGCGTGGGCAAAGTCACGCCCCACGACATCCGCAAGGTGGTGAGCCAGATGGCGGGCGTGCCCATCGAAGAGATCACCGCCGAGGAGCGGAACCGGCTGGAGGGGCTGGAGCAGAAATTCCGGGACGTGATTATCGGCCAGGACCACGCCGTCTCCAAGGTGGTGGCCGCGGCGAAGAAATCCCGGGCGGGCCTCGCGGACCCGAACCGGCCCGACGCCGTCATGCTCTTCTTGGGCCCGACGGGCGTGGGCAAGACGCAGATGGCCAAGACGCTGGCGGATCTCGTGTTTGGATCCCCGGCCCACTTGACGGTCTTCGACATGTCCGAGTACGGCGAGCCCCATACGGTGTCCCGCCTCATCGGAGCGCCGCCGGGCTACCAAGGCCACGACGAGGAAGGATTGCTCACCGCCGCTGTCCGCGCCCGGCCCTTCTCCGTTTTGCTCTTCGACGAGATCGAAAAGGCCCACCGCAAGGTCTTCGACGTGTTCCTGCCCCTCCTCGACGAAGGCCGCATCAAGGACAACATGGGGCGGGACGTGAATTTCCGGAACTGCATGATCCTGTTCACGTCGAACATCGGCGCGGACGTTCTCCGGGAGGAGGGGACCGAGACCGACCTGCAGCGGCTCATGGACGCGCTGCACCGGCGATTCCGCCCCGAATTCATCAACCGTATCGACGAGATCGTGCCGTTTTATCCCCTGTTGTTCGAGGATATTCGCACGATTCTTGCGCACCTCATCGAGGATCTGTCGGGCCGGCTCAAGGCCAAGGGCATCCAGTTCCATGTATATCAGGGGGCCTACGAGCATCTGGCGGAGCGCGGCTACAATCCCGAGTACGGGGCGCGCGAGTTGCGGCGCACCGTGGAGCGGCTGGTGATCAATCCCTTGAGCGCCCTGCTGGTGGAAGGCCAGTTTGGAGAAGGAGACTGCGTGGAAGTGCTAATGGAGGAGGAGGCGCTCACGTTCCGAAAGCGCGCGCCGGCGGAAGAAGAAGCTTCGGCGGCCATCGGCGGAGAGGCGGCGTCATGAGCCCCCGCGCCAACACGGACCGGCTTGTCGTTATCGACGGCCCCGAGGACGGAACCCAATTCCCTATCGTGCGCACGCCTCTTTATGCCGGCAGCGACGCGGGGTGCCAAGCCAATCTGCGCCTGGACACGGCGATTCATCCCTACCACGCCATCGTGACCGCCGTTTCCGGCGGCTACCGCGTCCGAAGCGCAAAGGGCTATCCCGTGTATGTGAACGGCAAGCGGGCGGGGATCGTCCGCTCCCGGATCCTGCGTCCGGGCGGCGAACTCCGCGTCGGGCACACCACCCTCACCGTGGACCTCGCGCCGGATGGGCTGGCCCGCCGCACGCGCCAAGCCCTCCACGACAGCGACCTTGGGTGGGCGATCCGGAAGTTCTCGACGCTGCTGGGCAAGAACACCTGGTCCTGGGCGAAGGGGATGGGCTACACCCTTGGCCAAGCCGCGACGAACTGGAAGTTCATCGCCTTGGCGGCCGGCTTGGGCTACGTATTCTACCCGCCCTTCCAGCGTTTCGTGAACAGCGTGCTGCTCCACATCCACTACCGCACCACGTACCCTTTGTCCCAGCAGATCATGAACCTCTTCGACTAGGAGAAGGACAGCGTCCGGCGCTTCCTCATCCGCCGTAGAGGCGGTGCACGGCGAGGCAGACAAGGGCGGCTGTCCGCGCGCACACGCCGACACCGTTTATGTCCGCGCCGCCGCCTTCCAGATCCGCTCCCGGGATCAGCCCTGGGCCGTGGGCGAGAAGCGCGGCCTCCACGGCGTCGCGGACCTCCTCGTGGACTTGGGCCACGCCCGCGGCCTGCGCCAACACTAGGGCCCGCTCCCGAGGCGGCAACGCGCCAATCCCTTCGAGCGCCGCCTCCGTGATGGCCGTCCACTGTTCGTTGTCCCGGGGGACGGCGCCGCTGTCCCAGTGCCGCAAGGGCGCGTCCACTGTCCATTCGCCGTCTTCGTCAAGACACTCGAAACGCAGCACCGCCTCCAGCTCGTCCGTTCGCGTCCGCCAGCCTTCGCCAGTGGACTCTCCAGCGGCGCCAGCTAGCGCGATAGCGGCGGTCACGCCCCGGTAGACGGTGGGCGCGAGGTCCGGCGTGTAGCGGTCCCGGCCCAATTCCGGCGCGTAGCTATGCCGGGGGCGCCATGTCCGGGTGTCGGCCCATCCGGTCAGGAGGCCGCCCATGGCCGCGGCCGCGCTCCATGTTTCGGCGGCAAAGGCCGGCCCATCCTCGCCGCCCGTGGCCTGTGCGTGCTCTTCCAGGGCTTGGAGCAGGGCCGCCGTGGCTTCCAGGTTCACCGCGCCCACGGGTCCCGCTGGTTCGCCCGTGACATAGAGGCGGTGGGGGATGGTCCCGGCGGGCCGGCCGGGCGCCTCTTGCATGTTGACGTGCTCCGCGAGGAACCGGAGATGCCGGTACGCCTCCCGCCAGGCGCCCACGGCCCGCAACGCGGCGGCGATCCAGGGCGCGTCCGCGGCCGCGGCGGCGTACTGGGGCGGCGCGTCGGCCACGCCTTCGACGACGGCGCCCGTTTCCGCGCAAGTCAGCGCGGTGAGGATGCGGGCGGCGCGCGACGCGGCGGCTTGCAGTTCTTCCGGCGCGTTCCCGGGGAGCGCGAGCGCGTCCCGCCGTTCCGCCCAGAAGTCCGTGGTCTCTCCGTGGAGCGTGTCAAAGGTCAAGGCCGTGGCGGGGGGCAATGGATCCGCCGCCCGGTTGAGGGATCCGTCCACCGTGATGTACACGTGGGCTCCACCCGCGGCCGCCGCGCTTTCGCCGCTGAAGGCCAAGCCGAGGTCCACGGGCGTCGCCGTCATGGGCGGCCCGTCCACCGTCCCAGCGGCGATGGCCTCCCGGGCGCTCTCGTCCCCGTCGCCGAAGCGGCGTCCAACAGGCGGCGGATAGGCCTCGAAACGCATCCACGCCCCATCGCCGAAGCGGCGCCATTCCGCGTAGTCGGGGGGCGCATCCTCCAGCAGGACCAAGCGCTGTCGCTCCCGCACGCCTGGCGTCTCCGGGCGGAACACGTAGAGGCCGTCTTCGAGGGCGGCCCCGGCGAAACCGCGCTTCGCGGGCGCGGCCGCGTTCAGCACGGGCAATTCCGGAACCGGGACCGTGGCGGGCGCGGGGACCGCGTGGAAGAAGACCCGGCCGGCCGTGGAGAAGTCGTCCAACGTGAGCCGGAGCGCGAAGACTTGGGCGATGGGGTGGACAAAGAGGGTCTCGGTGGCCACGGCGCCGGTCTCTTCATGCTCGAATTCCCGGACGAGCACGCCGTCCTCCAGGGACGCCGACACGAGAGGCCATGGCGCTTCGCCGAGCCAGGTCCTGGCGCCGTCGGCTTCCACGACCCAG
>SLHB01000105.1 GCA_007136375.1 Candidatus Hydrogenedentota bacterium | reverse complement strand
GTGTCGCTGTCGGGCGTGTCGATAATGACCAGGTGCTCCAGGGCCGAGCCTGGCACGTGCCGCCATTCCGGCAGATGAAGGTTTGCGCCGGGGGGGTGATAGATGGCCGGTATCCGCGTGCAGGGGCGCAGTTCGGATGTCTCCGCCAGCTCGTCACCTGCAATCGCGTTGAGGAGCGTGGATTTGCCGACGCCCGATCCGCCGACAAGGGCGATGACGAGGAGGTCCTCCGTATAGTCCTGACGGCGCCGCAACTCCTCGATGCGCTCCCGCAGCCTCCGGGACTCCGCCCGCAGAGGCCGCCAAGGGCCATCGTAAGCCGCGATCTCTTCAAGCCGGCCGAGTATCTCGTTCAATCCGTGGGGCATTGCGCCGCCGCCTCTTCCATAATGTTCACGGCTTCCCCTTCCAGGACCGCCAAGGCGTTCCGGGCGGGCGTCAGCAACGGCCCGACCAGATGGGCCTCCAAGGCGGCCCGGAAGATCGCCTGTTGCTCCGCCCGCCAGGGCGACAGGAAGTCGAAAAGTCGATCGCCAAACTGGTACTCGAAGACCCGCGCCGCAAACTGCTCCACCACGGGGCCGCCCACGGCCACCGCCTCGAACACGCCAATGCCGGCCGTATACACCGACAGAGGCAACCCGATGGCCGCGGGCGTGACCGCCAGGAACGTGTCCAAACCCTCAATGGCCCGCCGCCGCGCGGGGTGGGCATTCCACCACGCCTCCAGCGTGCGCTCGGCGTGTTCTCGAAAAGCGGCGGAGATGTCGTCGGCTTGAATGGTTTCCGAAGCGACGCCATGCACCGCCGTCTCCAATTCCATGTCTTTCAACCCTTCCCGCAGCAACGCGCCCGCGGGCCCCTCCAAGGCTTGCCCCGTGTCCGCCACGCTCGCCGCCAATTCGCGGGATATGCAGGCGACCTTCTCCCAGTGATTCGCCCGGATGGCGGCCGCCTGTTCCTCTGCTGCTCCACCGCCCGCGCTCCGGCGGTAGCCTAGCCGCCGGCCCACGCCGCGGCCCACCGCCGCGGCGCCACGGACCACCGCCGTGCTTGTCCGCCCGATGGCCCGGCGCACCCGGCCGCGCTTCCGCTGCACGAACTCATGGAACAAGCCCCCAATAGCGGGTCCCGGCACCGGCTCGAAGCGGCGAACGAATACGTCCGTCCGCGCCTCCACGTCGGCAATGACGTAGTGCAGCGCCGCGCGCATCTGCCCGGCGTCGTCCAGAAAGGTCCGGACGCCGGTTTTGAATTGGGTCAATGCGTTGGCCTGCACGTCCGCCTTGGTCTCCGGCGCGTTCAGTTCCAGCAGATGGTCCCACAGGCCCGCATGGCCGCCGAAGGCGCGAACCTCCCGCCTATCCACGGGTGGAGCGCCGCCGAAAATGGATAAGGTGAACCACGGTGGACCACAACCCGATTGGCGGGCGAAATCGGTCAACTGCTCCCGGACCACCACGCCGCCGCTGGAGTTCGCCGCCTTGTTCATCACCGGACAGACCAGGCGCCCCCCTTCCCGGGCGCGCCGGAAAAAACTCACGACCCGTTCGTCTTTATACTGCTCCGGCGTGATGACGGCCAGGACAACATCGCTGGCGGCCAAGACCCGCGCGGCCACATCCCAATTGGCCTGGTCGATGGAGTCTATGTCCGGCGTGTCGATAACAGCCAAGTGGTCCGGAAAGTCCGCCGCCTCCGCCACGAACAGCGTGTCCCCTTCGTAGTCCTCCCCCGTGACGGCCGAAGCGGACTCCAGCCGCGCTGGCGCGAACCCCGGCAAGAGGAATCCGTCCAAGCATTGGCCCGCCCGGTAGTGATTCCCGGCAAAAACGGGGTAACGGGTCGCCGCCGCCGTGTGAACCGCTTGGCTCGCCTCCCGGCCCACGAGCAGATTAAAGAGGGTGCTCTTGCCGGAGTTTGTTCCTCCCGCAATCGCCACGACCAAGCATTCCGCCGCCTCCGGACACGCGAGGAGCTTGTGATGCAGCAAGCGGCTGACGCCTGCGGTCCGGGCGAGCGCGGCGGAGCGCAACGCGGGAAAAGGCCTCAGCTCCTCGGAAAAAGCGGTGAAGGCCGCGTCAAACCGCGAAAGGACATCATGTAAGGTCGTGCTTGTCATCGTGGGCTGCAAGGATAGCCCGCGCCTTTGACCGGCGGCAAGCTTTTCCGGGCGTCGCCACCGGCTCGGAAGTTGGGGGTGACCGCTAAGACAAACCTTACACAAAAACCGCAAAAATAGCTTGACCGCGGCGGAACCCCGTGATATTCTTTCATGGTTGAGTCTGAATACTAACGATTTATTACAGATGGCCGCGCGTCCGCCCCGGGCGCCCGAGGCCAGGGGAAAACGCGGCGCCACACTTCGAGGAGCACTTTGGCCGTGAAGAACCATGTCCCTGGTTCGCTGCTCCGTGAGTTGCTCAAGACATTGCGTGGCCCTCCCTGTCGCCCTTCTCCCTGGATCTCCGCCGCGATTTCGCCACCCTGATTCAGCTTGCCGTGAAACATGGAGAAGATCGTCATGAAGTCGACGCCGCTCTTGCTCAGTCTGACAGCCCTTCTTGCCCTGTCCCTCGCCTTGCCCGCCCACGGGCAAATCCCTGTGCGCGGGGACGTGGACGGCAACGGGCTTATCAACGCCATCGACATTCAGCTCGCCATCAACGCCGCGCTCGGCATACCCATTGACGCCGCCTTCAACGCGGACGTGAACAGAGACAACGCCGTGAACTCGGTGGACGTGCAACTCGTCATCAACGCGGCCCTGGGCATCGCAATCACGATACCGCCTTTGTCCCACTTTCAAGCGACGCCCACCACGGGCGCCGCGCCCTTGATGGTGGCGTTCACGAACGAAACAAACGATGGGGGCTCTCCCATCACGGCCTGGCAATGGAGCTTCGGAGACGGCGCCACCAGCGCCGCCGAGAACCCAAGCCACACGTACGCCCAAGCCGGCCAGTATTCCGTCACCCTCACGGCCGCATCCGCCCTTGGCGAGACTTCGTTCACCCGGACCGGCTACATCGCCGTTACGGGGACGGGGCCCGATCCCGTGGCGCCAACCGCCAGCTTCACCGCGGCGCCCGTGAGTGGGCAAGCGCCTCTCACCGTGACGTTCTCCAACACGACCGACGCCGGCAGTTCGCCCGTGACAAGCTGGCTCTGGAATTTCGGCGACGGCGCGGCAAGCGCGGCCGCGAATCCCACCCACACCTATACCCAGCCAGGCGTCTACACCGTGTCGCTCACCGCCACGTCCAGTGTGGGCGGCGACACCGCCGTGCGCTCCAACTACATCACCGTAACAGGCGAGGGGCCCAGCACGGTGACGTGGATCAATCCCGCGGGCGGCGATTGGACCGTGGGCGGGAACTGGGATACAGGCATCGTGCCCCAGCCCGGTCAATTGGCCGTCGTCGAGGCGCGCACACCTGCAATCGCAATCACCGTACCAGCCAACCACACCATCGTGGACGCCGAGTTGAACAACAACGAGCTGCGCATCACCGGGGGAACGCTCACGATTACGGGTGAAGTGTCCCTTTCGGGCGCCCTCACGATGGAAGGCAACGCCATCCTTTCCGTCGACGGCCCGAACGCTTCGTTGCTCGCCAGCGGCGCTCTCAACACCGGCCACCGGCACGTGCGGGTCCGCAACGGCGCGCAGGTGGAGTTCCCAGGCGTCACCGCCCACTCCGTCGTCTTCAACGGTTCTCCGACCATTTTCGACGTGGCCGGACGGGGCCCGGCGAAACAGGGCGAGCCTTCCCGTCTCCAACTGCCGAACCTGGCCACGCTCACCTTCAACAGCAACACGACGGCTTCCCGCAACTTGCGCATCGCCGCGGCGAACGAGGGCGAGGTGCACTTGCCCGCTCTGGCGCAGGTCAACCTGCCCACCGCCAACGACGTCGCGCACTTCGAGGTCTCGGGCGGCGTCATGGACCTCGCATCGCTTACAGCGCAGCCCAACTTGCTCTTCGACGTTAGGAGCGCCAGCACCCTCGCCTTGCCCGCCATCGAAAATACGCTGGCGAACGTCCGCATTGACGTGGGGGCGGGGTCCTCCATCACGCTCCCAGGACTCGCCCAGCTTGAGAGCGCGGTCCTGAACATATCCGGCGGCCTCACGGCGGATGGACTCGAATCCATCAACGCGTCGAACGCCACGTTCCGAAGCAACGCGGCAGTGACACTGCCGGCGCTGGTTTCGATGTTGAACACGAATATCACCATACAGGAGAACGCCGCCCTAGGCGCGCCCGCTCTTATCAGTCACCGCGCGAACACGGGGAACATTCGCACGACATTGGCCAACAATGGCGCATTCACCGCGGCGGCTTTGTCGGACATCGACAACATGCTCATCCAGTTGCAGAACGGGGCCGCGCTTTCCCTCCCCGGCGTCGCCTCCTACGCGTTTCTGTTCAACGCGTCGCCAACGGTCTTCGACGTCTCCGGGACAAAGCCGCCTTTGGAGGGGAGCACGCCGTCCCAGTTGACCTTCCCCAACTTGACCGCGATCACCTTCAATTCGGGCTCGACCGGATCCCGGGTTCTCCGCATCCGCGCCGCAAGCAGTGGTATCGCGGAATTCCCCGCGCTGACCACGCTAACAACGCCAACCGCGAACGACAAGGGCCAATTCGAAATCGCTTCCTCGGGCGCTATCACTATCGACGCCCTCGCCACCGGAAGCAATCTCATACTCACGTCAAGCGACGGCCTCCTCTCCGCCCCGGCGATCGCCGGCGCCCTGGACGACGTGGAGATCACCGCCTTGAGCAGTGGGGCGGTGGCGCTCCCCGCGGCGACAAGCTTCGCCAACGGCCGGATGACGGTTGGCGGCGGCGTCTCCGTCCCCGCTTTGACGAGCGTCACCGGGAGCATACTGACCTTCCAGGACGGGGCGAACATCGCCCTGAATAACGTCACGGTTTTTAACGCCAACACGCTCACCGTGCGCGGAAACGCATCCCTGTCCATGACCGCTCTCGAAACGATCCTCAATAC
>SLHB01000078.1 GCA_007136375.1 Candidatus Hydrogenedentota bacterium | reverse complement strand
GGCCCAGCCTTCAGGCTTCCAGCCTCCGGCGCCGATATAGCGCATAGGCGGCGAACAAAACATGCACGAGCCCAGCGTTTTTCTGTACAATCGTACTTAGGCGCCCTTGGCTGGGCGCGCATGGGGTCTTTACTCGTGGACGCGGGACAAGCGGGCGGTATGGTACCGCGCGCGCCTCAAGTTTGCAACGCCGGCCCGTTTCGTCAACGCCAACAAGGAGAGCCAGGTATCCAATTCAGCGCCCTTGACATAGCCCTGGCGTGTTCGCTGTTCTTGCTCATCCCCTATTTCGGATGGGGAATCTACACCCTGCGCAAACGGTACACCCATCATGAGGAGCTCAACCCCGCCGTGGAAGCGCTGACGCTGGCGGGACTCGTGGTGTTTTACACGGCCGAGCTCGCGCTCCTCCGGAGTTGGCTCGGCCCGCTCAACGAGTACTTCTACCTGTCCGCCTTGGGGCTGTTCGTCTCTGGAGCGGCCTTGTATGGACACATGCTCCTCTCTCTCCTGTCCCGCCTTGTCGTCGGCGCGTTCATGCCGGCGGGCAAGCGGCAGGTTCACGAGCCCCGCTATGGCGCGGCGGAGGCCCGGGAGCGCCAAGGGGATTTCGAGGGCGCGGTGGCGGAGCACCAGGCCGTGGCGCGGGCCTTTCCCAGGGATCCCATCAGTGCTATCCGCATCGGCGACAACTTGGCGCGGCTGGGCCGGCTGGAGGAGGCGGCGGCGTGGTTTGAAGCGGGGCTGCTCCGCATGGGCAGTCCAGGAAAAGAGCTGTCCGTCGCCTTCCGCCTCTGCGACTTGTACAGCCGCGACCTGGAGCAGCCCGATGAAGCGGTCCGCGTGCTAGAGGAATTCGTGGCCCGGCACCCCGAAGCGGAACACACGGAAACAGCGTTGCGCCGGCTAGAGCGCATCAAAGGGAAGGCCGCCCCCCGGAAAGCCAGCCACGTCTGACGTTGGCGGACAAGGAGGCGGCGCCCCCTTGTCTTTCTGGCTGGCGCGGCCGGATCTATTCCTCCAACGGACGGGTTGGGACCACAAGCCGCCGTCCGCCCGCGGCGCGAATGACATCTAGCGCGCGCACAATGGGGCCGAACCCTGCGGCTTCGTCCGCCCGAAGGGCGATGGGCGTGTCGGGCTCTTCGGCGAACAAGGCCGCCGCCGCTTCCCCCAATTCCTGCAAGTCAACCTCAACGCCCCCGAAGCGGTACGTTCCATCTGCTGCTACCGCCACGGTGTGGGGCGGTTCTTCACCAGCTTCGCCCGTACCGGCCTGAGGCAATATGATGTCGAAAGCGGACTCGTCGCCCCGGAACGTGGCCGACACCATGAAGAAGATAAGGAGGAGGAACATCACGTCGATGAGGGACGTGATATTGATGACGGGCCGCCGCCGTTGCGGCGGGCTGTTGAAGGGGCCAGACATTGTGGCGCATGGGCTCCAATTAAGGGCCGTGGGGCGGAGCGCGGCTCCGCCCTCGCGGCTTGTGGGTCTACAATGCTGAAAACGTTTACACAAGTATATGGAGGTTGTCAATCTCCCGGCGGTTCGGGTACACTATTGGTGGGAAGACCGAGTGACCAACGCCATCATTGGGAGCGAAGGGGATTACCGTGCAAAAGTACCACGTTTGCGTCGCGGACGACGCCGCGGACAGCGCCGAAGTCCTCCGTCAGGGTCTTGAACTCAACGGGTACAAAGGCTCCGCGGTAAACAATGGCGAAGACGCCATCGCCCTATGCCAACGCGAAGACATCGATCTTATCCTTCTTGATATTTGCCTTCCTGGCATCAGCGGTTACGAAGCCTGCCGTCAACTCAAAGACAATCCCGAGACCCAGGATATTGTTGTCATTTTCGTTACGGTAAAGGGCAGCCAAGAAGACATCGCCCTGGGCTTCCAACTCGGCGCTTCCGACTACATCACCAAGCCCTACAACCTGCCCATGGTCATGATCCGCGTCGACGCGGCGTTGCGCGCGCGGGAAACCCAAGAGGTGCTGCGCAACCAGAGCGATTTGCTCTTGGACTCCGCGTACACGGATAACCTGACGGGCTTGCGCAACCGCCGCTTCTTGTTGGAGCGCCTCCAGGAAGAGGTTGAGAAGGCCCACCGCTATGACTTCCCCGTCTCGTGCGTTGTCTTTGATCTGGACGAAGTGAAGGCCCTCGACGACGACCTGGGCCCCGTGTCCCTCGACGATTTGCTCGCGGAAGTGGCCATGGCCCTGCGCAACCATACGCGGACCTTCGACATCCTCGCCCGTTATGACAGCACGACCTTCGCCGCGATCCTTCCCCATACGCCCCTTGAGCAAGCCTATGGCTACGCCGCGAAAATCCTCCGGGAGGTGGACGCCACGACCTTCTCGGACCCGAGCTTCCCTACCCTCGCCCGGATGAGCGCCGGCGTCACCTGCTGCAAGAACGGCACGGCCCACGCGGCCGAGTATGTCCTTGGCGAGGCCATGCGCGGGCTGCTCCACGCCAAGAGCCTGCCCGGCGATCGGCTCGTCGCGCGCGACCTGGACACGCCGTCGTAGAACGCGGCTGTTCCTTCGCCTACGCCTTGCCCAGCCGCTCCAGCGCCTTATGGCCGATATCGCGGCGGAAATGGCGCCCCTCGAAGCGGACCTTGTCCACGGCGCGGTAGGCCTTCGCGATGGCGTCCGGTATGTCGGCGCCCGTCGCGGTGACGTTGAGCACCCGCCCGCCATTCGTGAGCAGCCGCCCCTCTTCGAAACGCGTGCCGGCGTGAAAGACATGGACGCCAGCCTCGGCCTCTGCCTCCTCCACTCCCATGATCACCTTGCCCTTCTCGTAGACGCCCGGATACCCTCCCGACGCGAGGACGACGGTGACGCAGGCGCCGCCGCCCCACACCAAGGCCTGGGAATCTAGCGTCCCCTCACACGCGGCGAGAAGCAGGGGAAGCAGGTCGTTTTCCAACCTGGGCAGGACCACCTGGGTCTCCGGATCGCCGAAGCGGCAGTTGAACTCCACGACCTTGGGCCCTTCATCCGTGAGCATGAGGCCGGCGTAAAGCACGCCCTGGTAGGGGAGCCCCTCCTTCGCCATGGCGTCCACGCAGCGCTGCACCACGTGTTCCTCGATAAACTCCAAGTCTTCGTCCGTCACGGCGGGGGTGGGCGAATAGGCGCCCATGCCGCCGGTGTTGGGCCCCGCGCCGCCGTCAAATACGGGTTTGTGGTCCTGGCTCGGCGCCAACGTCAAAATGTTCTCGCCGTCCGCCAAGGCCAGCACGGAGGCTTCCTCGCCCACGAGCCGTTCCTCGATCACGACCGCGGCGCCCGCCGCGCCAAAGACGCGCCGCTCCATGGCGGCCTCAACGGCGGCGATGGCGCCGGCCTCGTCTTCGGCCACGGTGACCCCTTTGCCCGCGGCCAAGCCGTCGGCCTTCACGACAAGGGGGCGTCCAGCCCGGCGGATGTAGTCCTTGGCGGCTTCGGGATCGGTGAAACGGGCGTACGCGGCGGTGGGAATTTCGTAGCGCTCCATGAGATCCTTGGCGAAGGACTTGCTGCTTTCCAGCGCCGCCGCGCCTCGGCTTGGGCCAAACACTTGCAAATCCTTGGCGGCGAAGGCGTCCGTGATTCCGGCGGCCAGGGGATCTTCGGGCCCCACAACAGTGAGGCCAATCTCCTTTTCCTCCGCAAAAGCCACGAGCCCGTCCACGTCCATTGGGTCAAGGGGCGCACAGACGCTATGAGCGGCGATGCCCGGATTGCCCGGCGCGCAATACAACTGGGAGACCCCGGGGCTCTTCGCCAGCTTCCAAGCCAAGGCGTGTTCGCGGCCGCCGCCGCCTACTATCAATACATTCACTGCCGGCGCTGCTCCTTCAGTCTCGGCGCCGCCCGCGCGGGCTGTTACTCCGCGGGAGGCTCCAGTTGTTCCAAGTACCGGGCGATGACGGCGTCGTACCGCGCCGTGTGGGCGAAAGCGTCTTGGGCGAGGCGGTATCGCGTGGCGTAGGTCACGGCGCCTTCGTAGGCCCGCAACTCGTGCATCAATACGCTGTACTGAGACGGGGCCGTGGCCACCGTGACGTAGCGGAAGTTCTTCGCGCCGGAGCGGATCATCGCGCTGCCGCCGATGTCGATCTGTTCGATGACTTCTTCCGAAGTAACCCCGGGTTGCGCGATGAGCTCCTCAACGGGGTGAAGGTTCACCACGACCATGTCGATCCACGGAAAGTCGTGGGCCTGCATCTGCTCGGCGTGAAGCTTGCTGTCCCGCACGCCCAACAGACCCGCGTGAACCTTGGGGTGCAGGGACTTCACGCGGCCGCCCAGCATTTCCTCTGTCCCCGTGTAGTCGCCAATGCTGGCGGGCGCCAGCCCCGCGTTTTCGAGCACGTCCATGGTGCCGGCCGTGCTGATGATCTCCGCGCCGAACTCGGCGAGGAGCCGCGCTAGATCCACGAGGCCGGTCTTGTCGTGGCAGCTCATGATGACCCGTCGTATCATCGAATCAGGCTTCCTCCGAGGGTGGGCGCGATGGGCTCGGAAAGGTCCATATGGCCCAGCGTGTCGAGAGGCTCTCCCTCCACCAAGAACTGGACCGCGTCGATCCCTTCCAATTCACACAGAGAATGGACGATGGCGTAGATGGTGTGGGTTTCCCCCGTCGTCCCGCCGCCATGGTTGTCCCGGAACTCCGCGGAGAAATCCACGCGGGCGGCGCCGTCCACCACCTCTAGCCCAAGCAGTTTCGCGCCTTGCGGAACGGGCGAACTGGCCGCGCCGTCCGCCGGTCCTTTCATCAGCTCGCGAATCACCAGCTCCGCCGGGCTAGCTCCTTCGGCGGCGGCAACGCGTTCCTCCGGCTCCAGCAACATGGCTTCCTCCCCGGAAAAGTAGAGCTTCAGCACGACTTCCGCGCCGGTTTGGCCCGAATTCGAAGGAATTTCGCCACAACCCACCACAATTAGCGACACAATACCCGCGAACGCCCACAACACACGCGTCATGGAGCGTTTGGTATCTATCGATT
>SLHB01000412.1 GCA_007136375.1 Candidatus Hydrogenedentota bacterium | reverse complement strand
TAGGTTGTTCTCCGAGGGCACGGCCTCGGCGCCGGTGTTCATGAGGACGAAGCAGCCGGTGCCATAGGTGTTCTTCGCCATGCCCGGCCGGTAGCAGGCTTGGCCGAACAAGGCCGCCTGCTGGTCGCCAGCGATGCCCGCGATGGGAATCCCCGCCAGGGCGCCGGGGCCTACCGCTTCGCCATAGACCGTGCTGCTCGGCGCCACGTCCGGCAGCAGGCTGTCCGGAATTCCAAAATGCTGGAGGAGTTCGGGATCCCAGGTGTTTTCATGGATGTTGTACAGAAGGGTGCGCGAGGCGTTCGTGCGGTCCGTCACGAAACAAGCGCCGCCGGTCAGACGCCAGACCAGCCACGTGTCGACAGTCCCGAAGGCAAGCTCACCGCGCTCCGCCCGTTGCCGCGCGCCGTCCACGTTGTCCAGGATCCAGCGGAGCTTCGTCGCGCTGAAGTAAGGGTCAAGGAGCAGCCCGGTCTTCTGGCGGATTGCAGGCAGAAGGCCTTGCTCCGTCAGCTCGCCACAGAGCTGGGCGGTACGGCGGTCTTGCCAGACGATGGCGTTGTGAATGGGCTCGCCCGTCTTCCGGTCCCAGACGAGGGTCGTCTCCCGCTGGTTGGTCACGCCAATCGCGGCCACCTCGCCCTTCGCCGCGCCCGCCTGGTCCAGCGCCTCCAGGGCGACGTCCCGCTGGCTCTGCCAGATGTCCCAGGGATCGTGCTCGACCCACCCGGGCCGCGGAAAGATCTGCCGGAACTCCGATTGGGCGCTAGCCCGGATGGCGCCTTCCTCATCGAAGAGCAACGCCCGGGAACTCGTGGTCCCTTGATCCAACGCGAGAATGTAGCCCATGAGCCGTCCTGTATCCTCCTGTCCGTAGTCCCCGGCGTCGGAGCTTCCGGTCCCATGCGCGGCGGACGCCTGGCCCGCCAAGCGCGCCAGGACAAGCATAAGCGCGGCCCAGGCGCCGGCGCAAACCGGGAGAACGAGGATCTGTTGCAGGGGGAGGTGGGAACGGATTACTGCCGGCGGTCCACGAAGTAGGTCGAACCCTTCTGGCGCTTCGCGCGGGACTTGACCTGGGCGGCCCGCGTGGAGAGGTCGGCGATGTGCTTGATGGATTCGCCGTCCGTCACCACAACCCCAATGCTGCAATTCATGAGGGAGTAGGTCTCGATGTCGCCCTGCCGGTTGGGCGCGGTGAGGTAGCCTCGCTTGCGATCGGCGTCATCGTAAAAACTCAGGACGATCTGGTCGAAGTTGCGCACAATGGACTCGCACACGCCCCCAATGTGGTCCGGAGGCGTCATGAATATGAAGTCGTCACCGCCGATTTGTCCCACATACATGTCCGGGCAGCCGAAGGAGCGCACGGTGTTCACAAGGAGCCGCGCCGTCATTCTGAGCACTTCGTCGCCCCGGGAAAAGCCATAGATATCGTTATAGGCTTTGAAGTTGTCGAGGTCGAAGTAGCCCAGGGCGAAAGGAATCCCCGCGGAAAGGCGGTGCTCCGCCTCTTTCATGATGGTGAGGTTCCCGGGCAGGCCCGTCAGGGGATTCGCGTTCACGTCCCGGTGGTTCCGCGCCAGGGACAGCTTGATGCGCAGCGTGAGTTCTTGCGGATCGACGGGCTGCACGAGGTAGTCGTCGGCGGGCAGGGCCGTCCAATCCAAGTCCGCCGGGGGCGGATAAGGGAGTATGAGCATCACGGGCACGTGGCCGTAGATGGTGTCGGTCTTGAGCGCGTGAAGGAGCGCGGCGCTGTCCGGACCGTTGGGATCATGAGCCATCACGAGGCATTGGGGTTGTTCCCGCTGGAAGATCTGCATGAGTTCGTCCGTGCTCGCGCACGCGACCGCCCGGAAACCGGCCTCCTCGACAGCAGCCGCCATCGTCTCTCCGGCGGAGCCGTTCAGATACGCCATCAAGACCGCTGGCGCGCTCTCTTGAACCGTCATGCCTCCCCTCCGTCCGTTGAGAAGAGCGAGGCCGCCGCCGGATATTCCCGTTCGGCTTCGCGGAGGGCGGCGTCAATGTGAACCAGCTTAACGCCCAACTGGTGGTACGCTTTTTCGTCGAACGCCGGCAACGTCATGTCGCCGGGCGACCCATACCCCATGCTTCGGGCGAGGATGTCAGCCACATGGACCACGGACGTGACGGGCCGGTGTTCCTTCGCGGAGCTCGGCCGGTGGTGGCAGGCGATAGGCTCCCAGAGCCGGACGGGAAAACGCCACGCCGCCGCAATCCAGCCTCCCGCGCGAGCGTGATCCGCGCCAAACACCTGCTTTTCCGCCGCGCCGATGTGCATGTGCTCGTGCTCCGCCAACGCCGCCGCCTCATTCCATTGGTCCGGCGCAAGATAGATGAACCCCACCTTACCGATGTCATGGAGCAACCCCGCCATCATGACCTCACTGGGATCGTCCAGGCCAAGCTGTTCGGAAAGGCTCCGGCTGAGGAGGGCGCAGCCCAGGCTGTGGCCCCAGAGCCCACGGCCGGGGGGGCCGAGGGCGTCGAATATGGCGGCGCCAAGGACAAGCCCCTTGACGACGTTGAAGCCGAGCAACACGATGGCGTGACGGACGGAACTGATGCGGCCCGGAAAGCCATAGACGGGGGAGTTGATAAAACGCAGAATCTTGGCGCTAAGGACTTGATCCGCCGCGATGACGTCCGCGACCTCGTTAACGCACGCCTCGTCGTCTCCAGCCATGGCCTCCGCGCGTTTGAGCACGCCGGGCAACGTGGGGAGGTTCGCCAGACCCGATATCCTCTTTTCAAGGTCGTCTATCGTGTACGCCGGCACGGCCGTCCTTTCCTGGCGCCTTGCTAGGGGGGCGCCGCCATCGGGGGATTACGGGTTCTTCAGGCAGTCTTCCGCCAACGCTTTCAGCTCAAGGAGGCGGGGATTCCCGGCATCCTCGTACCGTAGCTCAAGCTCCCGCAACCGCCGCCGCCGCTCCGCCTCGTCGGCTTCGGTGTCTTCCCGCGCGACCATCACGGTCTCGACTTTGGCCCGCTTAAGGCGCTCAATGAGCTGTTCCGTCAGTTCGGCGCCGGCTGGACACAACATGGCGCCCGCTTCGTTCGTCACGGGCTCTCCGACAGTCTGGCCGGGCCGCAGCAAGGCGGCCTTGACACGTTCCAGGCGCACTCCCATTCCTCTCCTTCCCCGCGGCGCCGCGGACTCACTCCACGCGATGGCGGGATGGTACCATACTCACGGCCGCGGCGCCCGTCCCAGGTATTCCGGAAACCAAGAAATGGCGGCGGCGGGGCGTCCTGCGTTGGCGGCGCTTACAAACGAGCGTGGAGCATCCATCGTCTTCTCCCCATGTCGACACATCGGAGCGGACCCTTGACCCAAGCGCCACTTTAACACAAAGCACAGCCCATAAGGGCCGGACGCGCCTTTCACTCCGCCGTCTGGTTGCATTGATCCGCCGGGAACATGGCGTCCTCCGTCATCCAGGCCGGCGCCCGTTCTAGGACGCCCTCGGCCGCGGCGCGCGTCAGTCCATGGTGGTTGCGCCGCAGACGCCGGAAGGCCACGCGGATGCGCTCCCGGGCGTTCCGGCAGAAGACATCCGCTAGATTCTGGGTGCTCTCGTCAGGCCCTTCCGTAACCAGGACACGCTCCGCCCATGAGAGCGTCGCGGCCATGGCGAAGAGATCCACGCCGATGTCCACGACATCTTGGAGCAGGAGTTGTTCCTTTTCCAACGCTTGCCCGTTGCGGATCATGACGTGAAAGGCCGTCCGCGCCAGCCGCTTGGCCGCGCGGCCAATGTAGTAGACGTGGCCCCGGTTTGCCGCGTTCAGGGTCCACAGCCGGTACCGTCCCGCCGGCGGCGTCCATTGCGCCGCGTACCAACGGGCGTAGCGGCCAGTGACGGCAAGGATCTCGCGGAGGCCCGCCTTCCCGCGCATGATGGGCCGGAGCCGGCGCAGATGGGGATCCAGGGCTTCGCGGGCGATGAACAAGCGCATGATCTCGCTGGAGCCCTCCACGATGCGGAGGATCCGCAAGTCCCGGAGGAGGCGCTCGGCGGGCATGGGCGTTTCGCCCCGGGCGGACAGCGAGGCCGTGGTCTCATAGCCCCGCCCGCCCCGGATCTGCACGAACCGGTCGGCGACACGCCAGACGGCTTCCGAGCAGTAGTACTTAGCCATGGCCGCCTCCAGGCGGATGTCCGCGTCGTCGGCGTCGGCAAGCGCATTGCCGAGGCGGCTCATCGCGTCCATGGCGAAGGTTTCGGCCGCCATCTCCGCGAGCATGGCTTGGACGGCCTGGTGCTGGCCGATGGGCGCCCCCCATTGGACCCGCTCCGCGGCCCAGGCGCGCGCTTGCGCCAGCACGGTCTTGCCTACCGCGGCCGCGCACGCCGGCAATGTCAGCCGGCCCGTGTTAAGCGTCGCGAGGGCGATGCGCAGGCCTTCGCCCGGCGCGCCAATCATGTCTTCGGCGGCGACCCGCGCATTCCGGAACCGCAGCAGCCCGTTGCGGATGCCCCGCAACCCCATGAAGGAACACTCGTGGACCGTTTCCAGGCCGGGGTTCGAGCCCTCGACAATGAAGGCCGTGATCCGGGGCGGCTGGCTGTCGCCGGGATCATTGGGCGGGATGACGGCCATGACGGTGATCAGCCCCGCCGCGGGGCCATTCGTGCACCACAGCTTCTCGCCGTTGATGAGGTACGCCGCGCCATCCTCAATGGGCATGGCCGTCGTCTGCATACGGGCGGGATCGGAGCCCGCGCCGGGTTCGGTGAGGGCGAAGGCGGACAGTTCTCCCTTCGCCAAGCGGGGAAGATAGCGGGCGCGCTGGGCGTCCGTGCCAAACAGCCGCAAGGGCTCTGGCACGCCGATGCTCTGATGGGCGGACATACAAACCGCGGCCGCCTGGCAATGGCTCGCGATAAGCCCCATGACCCGGTTGTAATTTGTTCTGGATAGGCCTAAACCGCCGTATTCTTCGGCGATCTTCATGCCAAAGCAGCCCAATCCGGCGAGGGCCTGCAT
>SLHB01000153.1 GCA_007136375.1 Candidatus Hydrogenedentota bacterium | reverse complement strand
CCGCTCAAGGGCTCCGCTCAAGGGCTCCGCTCAAGGGCTCCGCTCAAGGGCTCCGCTCAAGGGCTCCGCTCAAGGGCTCCGCTCAAGGGCTCCGCTCAAGGGCTCCGCAACATGGCGTGCACACTGGCCACCAGTCCGTTGACCGGGGCCGCGCCGTCTTCCTCGTAGCGCACGAAGTTGACGTGGCCATCCATATACAACACGTTGGCGCCGCTCGGAATGTGGTTGTAGTGCTTCGGCGTCGTGGCCAATCCATCATGCATGATCCACAGGCTGCTCTGGGACATGGCGCCCGCGCCGGGGTTGTTGATGTCGGTTATCATGAACCGCTCCACCCCCTCCCGCAGCCGGAGGATGTTGGTCCCGCCGCCATTCCCAAAGGGGCCGTGGGCCGATGTGTCGACGTCCCGGTCCATGTCCGGATGCAAACCCGGCTCGCTCAAGGTTCCGTAGCCCTGGACGATGTGCTCGCCCACGCAGGCCAATTGCGCGGGCACTGGCGTGTCGGGAGGCGGGGGCGCCGCTCCGCCCTCCATCGCCACGTAGGCCGCCATGCCGGCCATCTGGGGAAAGTCGCCCAACTGCGCCACGGGGTCGTCCCGGGAATCATTCCGGTCCAGCACCCATCCCAAGTACGTGTAGCTGAAGTCGATGACCCGGGCGCAACGCTCCCGGTGATCGCCGTCCACGTAGCCCACGCACCAGGAGCCTTCGGGGCCCGCGCCGTCTTCCTCCCATTTCGCGTTGGCGAGGCCTTCCTCCATGCGCGCGTCGGAAGGACAAAAGGTGATGGCGGGATCGGTCAAATAATTGGGATAGAGCCCGAAAGACCATGGCCCCAGATTGGCCATGAGCTGGAGCTCGCCAGGGTTCGTGTCGTCGGGCATGAGCCCGAGCTGGATAGGCGGGTATTTCTCGTTCGGGGATTCCCCCGCGTACATCTTGAAGACAAGACCCCACTGCCTCAAGTTGTTCTGGCAGCTAGCGCGCCGGGCCGCTTCCCGGGCGCGGGCGAGCGCGGGCAATAAGATTGCCGCGAGGATCCCAATGATGGCGATCACCACCAGCAATTCAATGAGGGTGAAGCCCCTCCGTCGTTCCAGCACGGCAAGCCTCTTTTTCTTCACTCCAGCGCCCCTGCGGCGCCTTCACGAGTTTGACGCCAAGTAGAGTCAGGATTGGGCAGTATAGGGCTGGAAAACGGCGCCAGTCAAGTCCGGTTTAGGAAAAGTAGAATGAGGATGGCCAAGCGTGAACGGCGCGGCCGCGCCATGGCGGAATGAAGCCGCGCGGCGGCGATGGGCTTGCTTGCCGTCCGCCGGGAAAGGGGGGCGCGCCTGAGCCCCGGGTCTATGCGATGACCTTGCGCGCCGCCTCCGCGCGCCAATGCTTCTTCATGCAGTTCCTGCGCCACTTGGTGAAGTCGTCATCGTAGACGCGGCGCATGAGATCGAAGAAGCCTTCTTGCAATTCGGAAGGCGCCATGTGCTTGGGCTGGAAGTTCACGTCGTAGAGGGTGCACTTGTGCCAGGCCCGGTCCTCCAGGATCCGGCCTTCCCGCGTCAACCGATCATAGAGCTGGGTCCCCGGGAAGGGCGTCAACACGGTGACCTGCACCTCGAACAATTCCGTTTCGCACACGAAATTGTAGATATCGTCAAACACTTGGGGCGTGTGGTTGTCAAAGCCGACCACGAAGCAGCCGTTGACGGTGATGCCCTCGGCCTGGATGGCGCGGATGCGCTCTTTGTAATTCTTGAACTGCTTCATCTTCCAGTTCGAACGGAGCTCGACGCCGTCCAGTCCCTCCGCCGTCGGGCTTTCGAGGCCGATGAGCAACTGGGTGCAGCCGCTCTCCCGCATGAGGCGCAGCAACTCCTTGTCCTCCCCCACGCGCAGATCGGCCTCCGCGAACCAGCGGACCTTTCGCTTCTGCAACTCCGGCAACAGCTCGCGCCAGTACTTGCGGCGGACGAAGGTGTTGTCGTCGGCGAACTCGATAAAGGGACGGCGCCATTGGGTCTTGAGCCAATCGATGTCCTCTAGGACCTTGTGACCGGACTTTTGCCGGTATTTCTCCAACATCAGGGTGGATGTGGCGCAAAATTCGCAATTCAGGGGGCAGCCCCGGCTTGTCTCCACCGTAATGCGCCGGTACTGGCTGGGATCCAGCAGTTCATAGGCGGGTATGGGCAACTCTTCGAGGTCGTACGGCGCCCGCAAGGAGCCATAGCGGGACTTGAGTTGGCCAGCCTGCGCGTCCGCCAGCAACTCGCGCCAAGAGGCCTCGCCCTGGCCGATGACCACGGCGTCGCAATGGGCCTCCGCTTCGTCCGGCAACACGCTCACATGGGGTCCGCCCATGACCGTGCGAACGCCAAGGGCGCGGTACTGCCCGGACAGCTTGTACGCCTCGTAGATCTGGGCGCTGTAGCTGGAGATGGCCACAAGGTCGAAATCGGGCCGGACGCCGTCGAAACTTTCGATGTCCTCGACTTCGAAATATTCGTACTCGTGCTCGCCCCGGGTCATGCCCGCCAGGTTCAGCAGGCCCAGGTTCGGCAAAGCCGTGATGGCGGTCCAGCGTTCCCGCAACGCCATCAGGGACAGCTTCAGCGATTCCGTGTCCCGGTGGACGGCGGCAAGCGAACTCATGGACACCAAGGCGATACGCATGGCATTAAACTCCTTCGCAACTGAGAACACTGGGCGCGCCTCCCGAAGGCGGCGCGCCGATTGGGCCGCGGCCGCCCAGAATTCGACGCCCGCAATGGGGCAATCGTCATCCGTCCGCAACATTCTACAGCGGGAGCGTCATTCCTGCCTGGGCGCTTGGCCTCTTTACTCAAGCCTACCTGAAACACCCCCGCCGCGGTCAACCTCCACGTCCCCGATGCGTGGGACAGGGAGCGCGCCACGGGTGGGAACGGGCGCCAAACATTCAGTACGGGGGCTCGGCGGGCCCGGTGTAGCCGCACATGCCCACGCGGGGCGAGTTGACCACGGGGAGGTAGGGATACTCGTCGTGGCCATGCGCGTCCGCGTCGGCGGCGCAGAGCGCGCCCGTGCGGTCTTCTTCGATGACGCACTCCATGCATAGCCACTCGGCCTGCTTGCCGCATTCCTGGCATCGTTCCGGAGGCGGATCGTTCCGGGCCATCAGATAGACGGGGTACTTCGTCAGCGACTTCCCTTTACGCTCCTCGATCACGCGAATGCGGGTTACCGATTCCGTGCCGAAGTCGTAGATATGAACAATTTCCACGTCCGGTTCAAAGAGGGTGATGACCTGGCGATCCATTGAGATCTCCGACTCCTCCCCTCCTCCTTCGCCGGGCGAGCGTTCCAGGAACACGCTCAAGTGGTTGCAGCACTCGAGCCAGATAGCGCGCAGGTATTGATCCAACTCGGCAAGCTTGGCGGATCCGGCCACTTCCAGATGAAGCCAATACCACGAGCCCTCGTGAAGGGGCTCCACCCGCACGTGGAAGTTCTTCTTGGCGGTCCCCGTCTTGGAGCGGTCCGCCCGGTCTATGACACGTTCCCGGTCTTCGCATGCCTTTAGATGCTTGGTCATGCCGCTGCTCGAAAACCATTCGCGGCAGAATACACATTGGCCCTTGGTCTGCTGCTTCTTCGCCATGGCTCACGCGTCCCTCCACTACCGTTGCGCCGCCTCCGCGGCTCCCACGGAAAACCGGCGCCGTTGGAAAGGCGCCGGGACGGCAAAAAGACATCGCCGCGGCGGACCGGACACGCGCATGTCTCTCGCCACATTCAGCGAGGTTGCGCGCCATCCACTCCATCCGCAGCGGATGCTAATGCTTCTGGGCCTTGCACCCCGGCCCAGGATCGGCTACAGATCCTCTCGCCCCAGCTCTTCCCCTTAGCGGGCCCGGCTTACGCCCGAGCGAAGACGCCCGGGAAATCTCTCCGGGCGCGCTCATTCGGCTTCGTCTGAACTCCTTCCAAGGGCTTCCTCCTTCTGCTGCAGGATCACCATCTGCACATTGATCGGATTCGGGATGCCCTCGACAGTCACTTCATATCCGCTCTGACCGGCCGTGGAGACGAGAATGTCGCCAATGCCAAACATGCGCTGAAGCAAGCTCTGCCGCACGTCGGCGGTGCGGACGTCGCCACAGAAGAACTTCTTGTAGCTCTTGTTCAGCAGTCCCCGCTCCACCACCACGCGGTTCGGGTAGATCCATAGCTTGATCGACGCCCGCTTGATCAACGCAATGACCAGCGGAACGATGAGGATGAAGAACACGTAGTACCAGAAGTAGTTCCAGTGGCTCGGTTTCACCGTTAGGATGGGTTCGTCTTCGGCCATGCGCTCGCTCCTTCTGCAATTGGTGTTAAAACACGTGCCGCCCGCTTCGCGCGGGTCTCCCGCAGCGCCTGCCTAATGCTGGGGGGTTGCTCCGTCCGCAAGCGGGCGGAGCAGCGCCAACAAGTCCTCTTCGGTCTCCGGCGGCGCGCGCAGCCCCTCCCAGAGGGGCGCCAGGGCCTCGCGGTTGGGCGTCCAACCGCGCAGGCGCTCCACGACGGCCTGCAAAGCCTCGTCGGCGCGCGCGCTTTCGTTGTCCCGGACATCCCCATCGCCCGTGGGCAGGTTGCGGAACGCCTCGGCCTCCGGCCCCGCCCAGGCCCGGTTGTCCACAGCGCGGAACGCCGTAAGAGGACGGGCGAAAGCGTAATCGAAGGGCGTGTTTAGCGCGGCGATGTTGCCTTCCACGCGGACGCCGTCAAGCATGTCCCACTGATTGTAGTTGAACACGGACACGCCGCCGCTTTCACAAGCCAGCACAAGGTTGTTCACCGCCCGCGCCGGTCCCGCGCCAATGATAAGGCCGGGATTCTGTTGGGATCCAATAATGACATTCCGTTCAATGAGGCTGCCATCCCTGGGGCCGCCGCTTTCCGCGCCATAGACCATGATCCCCGGTCCGAGGGCGCCGGTGATGTAGTTCTCCCGGATGACGCCGCCGCGCACGTTCAGCTTGAGTTGAATGACGTAGCCCACGGT